>DASPJG010000149.1:0-5576 GCA_035628755.1 Pyrinomonadaceae bacterium | reverse complement strand
AAGCTGCACGAGCAGTTGCCCCTCACGCGTGTCAGTGCGCAGGCGAATGATGTTATGGACGGGGTCGCGGTAGATGCGTTCGCTCATTGGAGGGGAATGGTAAAGGGTAAACGGTAAATCGTAAATGGCCGGAAGAGAATTCGACGGGGGGCTTGTGGCCGCAGATAAAAAAAGGGTAGTGATTCAAAATTTATGATGCTGATGATTTCTGTGATGAAAGAATAACTTAATCACGGCCTCATCCATGTCATCGCTCTTTGAGAAGCAGATTGTTCTTCGTTGCCACCGCTTCAAACGGGTGCGGATAGTCAGGTTGTTCCGCTCGATGCGCTGCGTGCCGGCTTTCCCGACCCAATGCCGGTGCGAAGGAATCAACTTTCCATAAGAGTCCCACCAATCGGTGTAAAAGCGTGTCACCTGACACTGAGAGAGTTTAGCTAACAGCTGCGCGCAGACCGCATCGGTGCGCCGTCCCCTGACATAGCCGATGACCTGCCGGGTCTTGGGCGAGATAGGCATACCAGAGCCAACTTTGGTTACGCTTCTTCCCAATAAAAGACCACATCTCATCAACTTCTACGTCTGCCACGCGCTCGGGCAGGTATGGTGCAGGTGTCTGTGCCGCTTGCGCGCGAATCACTTTAAGCACCGTATTGATGCTGACGCGCAAAACTCTGGTGATGTCGCGCACGCCGCTGCCGTTCAAAGTCATCGGGACGATGAGTTGGCGCACTTCCGAGCGGCACCCTTGATAACTGTAGTCGCGGATGAACTGGCGGCAGCAAGCACGACACAGGTACTTTTGTTTTCGGTTGCGAGTTGTGCCATTCTTGACCACGTGCCGCGAGGCACAACTCGGACAGGTTATTTCTGCAAAGCACACACTTCACAGAGTAGCCTGTTCGAGCCTCCATCATAAATTCTCAATCACTACCGATTTCTTCGTGCTTTCGTGCCTTCGCAGTTGGTTCCATGCCGTTCTCGAACGAGAGCCAAAACAAATTTTTTACCGCCGCCGAAGGGAGCCACATGACGCGCAAACTCTCCAACGCCCTCGCCGCACTGATCCTGCTGTGCGCAACCGGCAGCCTCTCGACAATTCATCACGCGACGGCGCAGACGAAACCGCGAAGCAGCGGGCGCGCGGAGGCGGTTTATTACCCGCCGCGCGGCGACAAGGCTTGGCGGCGCAAGCAGCCCGCAGAGGTCGGGATGGACGCCGCGCTGCTCGAACAGGCGGTCGCCTACGCCCGCACGCAGGAGAGCAAAGTTCCACGCGACTTCTCCACGCAGGTCGAGACCTTCGGCGCGGTTCTCGGCCCCCTGCCGAAGGAGCGCGGCGAGACGAACGGCATCGTCCTGCGCCACGGCTACATCGTCGCGGAGTGGGGAGACACGCAGAAGATTGACCCGACTTACAGCGTCGCCAAAAGTTTCCTCTCAGCGTTGCTCGGCCTGACAATTGACCGCGGGTTGATCAAGAACGTGGGCGACCCCGTGCGTCTCTACATCAACGACGGCGGCTACGATTCGCCGCACAACTCAGCCGTCACATGGGAGCATCATGCGCGGCAGACGAGCGAGTGGGAAGGCACGATGTGGGGCAAGCCGCACGACTTTATCGGCGTCGAGGCGTTCGGCAAAGGGCGGCGCGCGGCGCGGCCTCTGCGCGCGCCCGGCACTTACTACGAGTACAACGACGTGCGCATCAACCGGTTCGCCCTGTCGCTGTTGCGCCTCTGGCGCAGGCCTCTGCCGGAGGTTCTGCGCACGGAGATCATGCGACCCATCGGCGCGTCGGACGCATGGCAGTATCATGGCTACTCGAATTCCGATGTGGTGATTGACGGCAAGCGGATGCCCTCCGTCAGCGGCGGGACGCGCTGGGGCGGCGGCCTCTGGATCAACACGCGCGACGAAGCGCGCTTCGGCTATCTCTTCCTGCGCGGAGGCCGCTGGCGGGAGCGTCAAATTATTTCCGAACGCTGGGTGCGCGAGGCGACCGCGCCGGGCGACGTGAAAGCCGACTACGGCTATCTCTGGTGGCTGAACACGGGGCGCAAGGCATGGCCGAGCGCGCCCGAATCGAGCTACGCCGCGCTCGGCTACGGCTCGAACACCATCTGGATCGACCCCGAACACGACCTCGTCATCGTCTGGCGTTGGCATCAGGCAAACCCCGACGAGTTGATCAAGCGCGTGCTCGCTTCGATCAAATAACGTTTCGCCGCCCCACCGTCCGACGCATCACCGCGCGGCCACTTTCAAATGAACACGGGCGGGGAAATGATCGCGCCGTGACAAGGCCGTCGCCTGCTCTCCACGGCAACCCGCGCGGGCTGCGCATCTGTCCCCGCGTTAATAGCTCACAAGAGAACAATCGAGTCGTCGCGCTCGCGTTGACGCGTGGGGGAGACGGGCGTGTGTTCGCGGGCGTCCTGCTTGCGCGGGCAGGCGTCACAGTAGTCGCCGAGGTGCGCGTGGCGGTCTTCGCATTCGTTACAGCCGAGTGCGAGGCCAAGCTGGCGCAGGCTGTCGAGCATGGGGAGGAGAAGTCGCCCGCGCGCGGTCAGCGCATACTCGACGTGCGGGGGGCTGCCGCCATAGTCGCGGCGTTCGACGAGCGAGTCCTGTTCCATGTCGCGCAGCCGACCGACGAGGGTGCGGCTGCTGATAGGGTGAAGCGCGGTGATGAGTTCGGTCGTGCGGCGCGGCGCGCGCGCCAGATCGCGCACGATGAGCAGCGTCCATTTATCGCCGACCACCTGTAACGCGCCCGCCACCGGGCAGCCGTCGCTTTCGCGTCGTCGCATAGCTCACCTCTCTCCTCTCGGGCGCAAAGATTAACACAAAGCGAAGTTGAACCCCTGACGATTTAGAAGACCGCGCGGCGTGAAACTTTCCATTGACTTTAGTCCAGACGCAGCAGAAACCCGCCAGTAGAAAGAATCGGATCGACAGGCTTTCGGCACGGCGTCGCGAGCACGAACATTTGACCCGGAGTTCGCCGCGTTTAGCACACGGTGCGTGTTGGCACGACGGTTGCGAAGCATCAATTCCGCGGAATTTGAATTTTTAGAGGAGACAGGATTTTGCTTACAAGAACTCTCGCGATCATGCTTTCAGGAATAATTTTATCGGCGGCCTTTGGCTTTCAACCGGTTCGAGCGGAGACGGCGGAAGATGCGCGCCTCGCACGGCAAGCCCGTGTCAGCGTGTTGAAGGTGGGCACCGGCGAGCGTGCGCGCGTCGAGGTTAAACTGCGCAACGAGACGAAGCTGAAGGGCTACGTCAGCGCAATCAACGCGGACTCTTTCACGTTGACGGACGCCAAAACCGGCGCATCAACCGTCGTGGCTTACAACCAGGTGGCGCAGGTGAAGAAGTCCGGCAACGGGTTCTCGACGATGACGAAGGTGCTGATCGGGGGCGCGGTCGCCGCAGGGGTGATCATCGGGTGGCGAATCGTGAAGCCCGCCCTGTGCGATGGCGGCGCGCAACAACGCGCGCCCTGCTGATAAAACCAGAGCCGCAGAGGCGCGGGGTTTTCCTATCCGGGGGCGACGAACGAAACGCTTATATTTTAAGTAGACGCCTTTGCGCCTGCGGGCGTGGATTCGTAGTCGCCCGCGATGATGACGGTGAGATGGTCTGGGCGGAAGTATTTGCGAATCGCGGCGTTGGCTTCTTCGAGCGTGACGGCCTGGATGAGTTCGGGGAAGCGGTCGAGGTAGTCCACCCCTAAGCGGAAGAACTCCGCGTTCCAGAGCGCCTCAGCGAGTCCCGCGTTGGTCGAGAGCGAGACTTTGAACGAGCCGATGGCGGACGATTTTTCGTCGGCCAGTTCGTCGGCGGTCATGCCGTTCGAGACGTAATCGCGCAGGACTGTGAGCGCGGAGTTGATCGCTTTCTCGACGTTGCCGGGATTGACGGAGACGGCGATATACCAGGGGCCTGCGGCGAGCGAGGGCGCGCGGAAACGCGACCCGATGCCGTAGGTCAATCCTTCGCGGTCGCGCACTTGCAGGCCGAGCCGCGAGGAGAGCGTGGATTCGCCGAGCGCGCCGTTGGCGAGGGTGGCGGCGTAATAGTCGCGCGCGTCGCGCCTGAGGGGCGCAGCCGTGCCGAGCAGCACGTCCACGTTGGCCTTTTCCTTGCGCATGACGATCTCGCGTCGCGCGCCCGCCTGCGGTTCGGGGTCGTCCACGCTGATCTCGACGCTCGCGCGCGGCCCGCCGAACTCGCCAAACGCTTCCGCAAACAGCTTTTGCACCTCACTCGCCTGCACGTCTCCGACGACGGAGAGAACGAGCGAACGCCCGCCGTAACGTTCTTCGTAAAAGCCGCGCACGTCTTCGACCGTGATCGAGTTGAGGCTTTTGATCAGTTGCTCGCCGCCGTGGACGTAAAACGGGTTGGCCGGGTCGTAGACGAGTTGCGAAAACTTTTCATAGGCGCGCAGGCGCGTGTTCGCCTGTTGCTCCTGCACGGCGGCGATGGCCTGCTGTTTGAGTTTTTCGAGTTCGTCGGCGGGGAACGCAGGTTCGCGCAGTTGTTCGGCGAGCGTGCCGAGGAGGAGCGACAAATCTTTGGCGAGCGCGCGCCCGGCGATCTCGACGGCGAAAGGATCGGCGGAGAACTCTATTTGCGCGCCGACGGCTTCGAGGTCGCCCGCGAGTTGAAACTTGGTGCGCCGGAGCGTGCCGCGTTCGAGCATGTCGGCGGTGAGACGCGCGAGGCCGGGCTTATCGCGCGGCTCGAAATACGAACCGGCGCGCAAACTGCCACGCAGAGAGATGGTCGGGGTGGCGCGGTTTTCGAGGACGAGCAGCGCTGCCCCCGTGGGCAGTTCGGTGCGCGCGACGCGGGCTGCGAAGTTCGAGCGCGCCACGCTCGCGGGCGTGTTCGCCTCGGCGGCATCCGACGATTTCTCGCCGTGCCCCGCGAGCGGTTGCTGCCCCAACTCCTGCGGCGTCGTGCTCCCGCCCGTCGTCGCCTCATTACCCGTGCCTTCCAGTTTCACCATCACTTTCAAACCCCCATCGTGCAATTAACTTGAAGAACTCGAAACCACAAACTGCCGCCGAAGCCTTTGCGCCTTGTGCTTCAACTCTGCGCCCCGGCGCGAAAAGCAGTTTCACACCAGGGCGCGAAGAAGAGAAACTAAAGGCGCAAAAGTTTTTGTGCGCTGACCCTTGACCATGCAGGATCATGCGCCGTTCGATCCGTATCCATCCGCCTCGTCCGCGTTTGCGTCGTCTGCCGCGCTGGCCTTCGGGATGAAATAGCCGACGGTGCGGTTGTCTTCCGTGAAGTAAGTGCGGGCGACGCGCCGCACGTCCGTGCCGGTGACGCGCGCGATGTTGGCCGCATAGTCTTTGTAGAAACGCCAATCGGCGACGGCTTCGGCCTCAGACATCTGCGATGCGATGTCAGACGTGCCGTCGCGGTTGTAGGCGACCTGCGCGGTGATCTGCTGCTTCGCCTTCTCCACTTCCGCGCCGGGCATATCTTCCGCCGCGACGCGCTCCAACTCGGAGAGGATCGCCGCTTCGACTTCCGCAGGCGTGACGCCG
>DASPJG010000148.1:0-7891 GCA_035628755.1 Pyrinomonadaceae bacterium | reverse complement strand
AAGGGCGGAGTGTGTGGGAGAATCTGTTGGAGGCCGTCGTCGCGGACGATGGCGCGGAGCATGGGATGGCGCAGGATGAGGCGTTGCCAGGCGGCGTTGAGACGTTGGAGGTCTAATCCCCGGCTCTCAAACTCGAAGTAGATATGTGAGGTGACGTTGCCGAATTCAAAAGCGCCGGAGCGACCGAGCCAGTAAGCCTGTTGAACGTCGCTCAGAGGAAACGGCTCGAAGCTATTCTCCGGGTCGTGAACGATCTCCGGCAGCGTGCTGAGGAGGATTTCGCCTTCGGCCATCGCTGCACGTTGTTGTGAGACGGCATCCGCCAATTCGGCCACAGTGGACGCTTGCAGAAAGATGTAGAGCGGCAGGTCAACTTTAAAGATGTTTCGGGCGCGAGAGGAAACCTGTGCCGCTAGTAAGGAATGTCCGCCCAGCTCGAAGAAGTTATCATTAACGCCGACTCGTTCCACTTTGAGGACTTCAGACCAGATTTCGGCCAACTGCCGTTCGTCAGGGCTACGTGGCGCAACATAGTTTTCACTCGACGTGGAGTGCGTTTGCTCCGGCACAGGAAGCGCACGGCGGTCAACTTTGCCGTTGGGCGAGAGCGGCAACTCATTCAAAAACACGAACGCGCCGGGAACCATATAGTCCGGCAACTGTTCTTTCAAAAAATTCTGCAAACGGGCGGTCGTCACTTCAAGCGTCTTATCAATCGCAACGTATGCGACTAGCTGTTTGTCACCTAAAGCGCCATTCCTTGCCATGACGGCTGACTCACACACCGAGGGATGGCTATTGAGCACCGACTCTATTTCACCCAATTCGATGCGATAGCCTCTGATTTTGACTTGGTGATCCGCGCGCCCGACAAAGTCCAGATTCCCGTCCGGTAAGTAACGCACGAGGTCGCCTGTCCGGTAGAGCCGTGCGCCCGCTTCAGAGCTATACGGATGCGGGATGAAGCATTCAGCCGTCAGCGCGGGACGCCGCAAATAGCCGCGCCCCAATCCCGCACCTCCGACGTACAATTCACCAACGACATTCATTGGAACCGGCTGTAAATAAGAGTCGAGGACGTATGCCTGCACGTTACTAACCGCTCTGCCGATGGGCGGGAGCGTGGTGGATTGATTGACAGGTGCGATAGCGGCAGAGGTTGCGATCACGCTGCTCTCGCTCGGCCCATAATTATTCACTACGGTGAATGGGAGATTGGTTGGAGGAGGCATGTGCAGCCGGTCGCCGCCGGTCAGCATAAGGCGTAAAGATAGCTTCGTCGGCCATTCTAAGAACATCATTTTCTCAGCCAGCGGCGTCGGGAGAAAGCTGATAGTGATATGCTGCGCGATCAGCCAATCTCGTAAAGCCTGAGGCGAGAGACGAGTTTCTTCATCGGGAAAATGTATGCTCGCTCCGGCAGACAGATAAGGCCACAATTCCAGCATGACCGCGTCGAAGGCGACTCTCACCAGTTGCGTCGTGCGGTCCTCCGCGGTCACATGGAATGTCTCTCGATACCAGAGCGCCAGATTCAATAACCCGCGATGTGTGTTCGGCACCCCTTTGGGTTTCCCGGTCGAGCCCGATGTGTAGATGACGTAAGCCAGATTATCAAGCGTGACACGATTATGAAGCGGCTGATCGCTCTGCCGGGCGAGCGCTTCCGCATCGGTGTCCGGGCACACAACTTCGACACCGTGGAGAACTCGCAGTGCCGCCAGACGTTGATGTGTGAGCAACACCCTCGCCTCGGCATCCTCCAACATGTACTGCACCCGCTCGACCGGCGCGCCCGGTTCGATTGGCAGATATGCCGCACCCGCCTTGAGCACGCCGAGCACCGCTGCCACCATCTCCACGCCACGCTCCATCCACACCCCGACGCGTGCTTCCGCCCCAACTCCTCTGCTTTCGAGATAGCGCGCCACCCTGTTCGAAAGGGCATGCAACTCCGCATAGCTCAACCGCTGATTTCCGCACACCACGGCGGTCGCCTCCGGCGCTCGCTCGACCTGTTCCTCAAACAATTCGTGCAGGCACTTCTGCGTCGGAAACTCACGTTGTGTTTCATTCCACTCGTAGAGCAACTGATGCCTTTCTTCCTGACCCAGCAGCGGCAACTCGCCAAGATGCGCATCCGGTTTGTCGCACATCTCCTCGATCAGCTTCCGGTAATGCGCTGCCATTCGCCGAATCGTTTCCGCTTCAAACAGTTCACGGCGATATACGAAGATTGCTTCCAGTCCATGACCTGTTTCTTCAATCGTCAACGCTACCTCGAAGTTCGTGAACTGCGGCTCGGCTTCAATATTTTGCATAGAGAGTCCCGGCCGGTTTGGAGCCGCCCGAGGCTCTCTATACATATCGAACATCACGCTCAAGAGCGACGCTCCGCTCGATTTATGCTCCGGCGGTAATTTCTCAGCCGACAACTCGAACGGCACGTCGCGCCGCGCACGGCCGTTCTCATACGCCTGATGCACTCTTCCGAGTAATTCCTTAAAGCTTAAATCTCCTGATAATGTCGTGCGCAGCGGCAGCAGGTTGGCGACGCGCCCGACCAACCCTTCGAGGTCACCCAGAGCGCATCCCATTACCGACGTACCGACGACGATTTCGGTTTGTCCTGTGTAGCGATACAAAAGCGTTTTGAAGGCTGCTAACAGGGCGACGAACAATGTGCTTCCTTCCTCCCGGCTCAACACCTTGAAGTCGTCAACCAGGTGTTTCGGCAACATCAGGCGATGCTGCCCGCTCCCCGGTGTGGGGATTGCCGGTCTGGGATGGTCTGTGGGAAGGTGCAATACCGGCGATTCTCCGCCCAACGGCTCTCTCCAATGTTCGGGAGCGACGCTCGTGCAGGCATACTCTGCGATCGAACTATGTCCGGCTGCGGTTGTTTTCAGGTCTTCCTGCGCGGCAGCACCCGGTTTGTCGGTAAGGGTTTTCTTTGACATCATTAATGCTCGGATAATTTATTGACGGAAGTTTGGAAGAAGCCGGGATTGATAACGAAGCATCAACCGGGCGGTGGGCGCGGGCAACGTAAACTCAGTTCGCCTGTCAGGAACGGTCTGGATGTGTATCGCTTTGGCTTTTGGACTCGTCGCGGCGCGGCTCGGTCTCCCGACCTCATCTCTTCGGTCGAGAGTTAGCCGACGTGGCGGGGTTCCTTCAAGAACTGCCGAACGACGGAAATAAACTCTTCCCGGCAAACTATCGAAGCGCCATGACCCGCACCTTTAAAGGTATAGACGCGACTGCGGGGATAGATTTTTTTGAGGGCTGCGCGCTCCTTCGCCTTGATGATGGAATCGTTGTCGGATTCCAATATCAAAACCTCACAAGGCCAGCCTGCGGCTTCCGCAGCCGTGAAAGAATAGTTTTGCTCAAGATCGATGGCGCGCCGGTATATGTTGACGATTTCTTCTTTCGTCAACGCGGAGAGGAGTTCTTTGAAATATGCTCGCCAGAAGTTGAGTTCCGCCGGGGCGGCCGAGACGAGATGGAGCAGTTCCTTCATCAACGCCGCGCGGATTAGCGACAGCGGCATCAGGCGTACGCCTTCGATGATGAAGCTATTGATTCTGGCTCGTAGCGGGTCTGGCACTCCGGTATGTGAAAGGATAAGTTTATTCACCACGGACGGCTGTCGCTGCACCAAGCACTGAGCTATCCCCCCGCCCATCGAACTGCCGAGAATGCTCATCCGTGCGACCGACAGATGCTCAAGAATGGCACGGATTCCTTCCAACAACTGACTCACCTTTACGATCGGCGGGTAGTTCGGCGCGATGATGCGATAGTCTTTCTCCAACGCCAGAATATGCCTGAACGCCACTTCGGCTCTGCCGAGCGCACCGGGAAGGAACAGCAGGCTCTCCGCACCCTGCCCGCTTGAAAAATACGTCCATCCGACACCATGCGAATCGAGATGCCCGGGCGGGTGCGTCGAGCGAAAACTCTTGAGCAGAGCCGCCTGTTCCCCGGACGCATCTCGATAAGTTTCATCGAGAGAACGCTGTTCAAGCATGTGGTTTATCATCGAGGCTTGCGTGATGCGGAAACAGTGTGCCGGATGTTAATTGAACGTTGCGGTGATCGGCAACCCGCTCTGTTACGTGATCGAGAGTGCGGTATGGTGGCGGCAGGAATCGAATTCCACACGAGAGCGACGCAGCTGACAGGCACGTCACACACAGTTGACGGTCCCGGCTTCGTCTATACAGAAACCGAGCCTTTCGGCCAATGCTACCGCATGAGTTTTAGAGATGATCGTGTAGTGGTCGCCGGGCACGTGATGAAGGTCGATTCCTTCGTTTGTTAATTCGCGCCAGCTTCCCGCCGGGTCGTCTCCGCCCGACGTCGAATGTTCGCCTGCCTTGATAATCGTCAACCGTCCATCATAGGCGTGCGCGCGGTAACGCCGCGCCGCCCGCACATTGTTTTTGAACACTTGATAAAGCCTATCGAGTTGCGGCAGCGCGAAATCGGAAGGAAGTTGTTTAATCAACTGCGCCCGCTCAAGAATGAGAGCGAGCATGGCATCCGTAGTAAGTTGTTCGACTTCTTCAGGAGCGAGCGACAGGTGCTCCGGTGAAAGCCCGAGGTGGAGAGCAAAGTTGACGAGCAGCGCAAGTTCTTCTTCCCTTTTTAACTTAGACCGACGAGAACCGTGCGGATGTCCCGGTTCGATCAAAGCAAGAAGCGCCACTTGCTCGCCGCCTCTTTGTAGCTGCTGAGCCATCTCAAATGCGACGAGGCTCCCCATTGACCATCCGCCCAGATAGTACGGGCCTTCGGGTTGTATTTCTCGCACCGCACGGAGGTATTCAGCCGCCATCTCTTCAACATCGGAGTACAGCGGAGGTTCCCCGTTGAGTCCCTGCGACTGTAAGCCGTAGAACGGCTGATCGGTGCCGAGGTTTCGCGCCAGTTCTACGTAGCTGAAAACATTTCCGCTCGCCGCATGGACGCAGAAAAATGGAGTTTTTGAGCCGCCGGGTTGAATTGCCACGAGAGGCGAAGAAGTGATGTGATGTTGATGCTGTTGTTGCAGCAACTTCGCTAAACGCTCAATCGTCGGCTCTTGAAAAAGGACGGCGAGCGGAAGTTGTGTGCCCAGATGTTTCTCCATCCTTGCCACCAACCGTATAGCCATCAAAGAATGACCGCCCAACTCGAAAAAGCTGTCCGTGACTCCCACCTGTTGCCACCCCAGAACTTCCTGCCATATCCGTGCCAGTTGCAGTTCCAGTAGATTACGCGGCGCGACGTAACCGTCGCCTAAGACTGCGCCGGGCTGGATAGGCGACGGCAAGGCCCGTCGATCTATTTTGCCGTTACTGGTTAATGGTATTTCGTCCAGATTCACAAATGACGACGGCACCATGTAGTCAGGAAGTTTGTGTTTGAGAAACTCACGCAGATCACCAATCGTCGAGACGCCTTCCTCCTCTTGAGCCACAACGTACGCCACCAACTGCCTCTCACCGTTCCCTTGTTCATCCACTACTACTACTGCTTTTCTGACACTCTCATGTTGCAACAGTGTCGCCTCGATCTCTCCCAACTCGATGCGATAGCCCCGCACCTTCACCTGCTGGTCTCTTCTCCCCAGAAACTCGATCTCGCCATTCGACCTGTACCTCGCCACATCACCCGTCCGGTACAGCCGCTCCCCATCTTCCTCACTGAACGGGTGCGGCACGAACCGCTCCGCCGTCAGTTCCGGACGGTTCACGTACCCGCGCGCCAGCCCCGCCCCGCCCGCATACAACTCTCCTGCCACGCCCACCCCGACCGGCTCCATCCACTTGTCCAGAATGTAGACCTGCGTGCCTCCGATTGGCCGCCCGATAGGCACGCTCCGTCCCTCTCCCGCCTCCCATCGCTCCACCGCATGGGTACACGTGAACGTCGTGTTCTCGGTCGGCCCGTATCCATTAATCAGCCGGCTGCCCGGCGCGGCCGCCAGAAACCGCTCCACATGCGACGGCGACAGCACGTCACCGCCCGCCAATAACTGTTTGACTCCGGCCAGATCACCCACTCGCTCATCCACCATCAGGTGGAACAGCCCTGCCGTCAGCCACAGCGTCGTGACCCCGTACTGTCGCAGCGCTTCTCCTATCTCTTCCAGTGTCGGTTGCCCCGGCGGCATCACTGCAAGGCGCGCGCCGTTGAGCAGGCTGCCCCAGACCTCAAAGGTGGAGGCGTCGAAGCTGATAGGCGCCAACTGCAACAGCACCTGCGCGGCGTCGAGTTGCACGTAGGTGGCATCGGCGACGAGTCGCGTTACGCCCCTGTGGGTGAGGGCGACACCCTTTGGCGTGCCCGTCGTGCCCGATGTGTAGATCACATAGGCAGCGTTATTCCCCGCAACTTCAACTCCCAAGTTCTCTCCGCTCTCCACCGCGATGCTGCTCCACTCGCTGTCGAGACACACCACCTCGGCTCCCGTGTGCTGTGCCATCAGTGAGCGGAGGTGTTCCTGCGTCAGCAAGACTCTGATGCCCGCGTCCCCGGCCATAAAGCCAAGCCGCGCCTGCGGGTAGGTCATGTCGAGCGGGAGGTAAGCGCCGCCCGCCTTGAGCACCCCCAGCACGGCCACCACCATCTCTACGCCGCGCTCCAACAGCACTCCGGCCACCTGCTCCGCTCCCACTCCCCGGTGGCGTAAATAGCGTGCCACCTGGTTAGCTCTGGCGTTCAACTCCGCGTAAGTTAGCTCCTCGCCCTGACACTCCAGTGCCACGGCCAGCGGGGTGCGTTCGACCTGACGCTCGAACATCTCCACCATGCTCCCTGCTCGCTCCTCCTGCTCACCCTCCTCTCGCTCACACTCCCCCCTCCACGTCTCATTCCACTCCACCAATATCCGCTCCCGCTCCTCCTCGCTCATCACCGGCAACTCGCTCACCCGCAACCCCTCTTCCTGCGCCCACGCAATTAGCATCCGCTCCAGTCCACCCACCATCCGCCTCGCCGTCTCTTCGTCGAACAACTCCACCCGGTACCCCAACACTCCCAATATCTCATCTCCCCTCTCGCTCAACGACAATTGCAGGTCGAATTTCGCTATCCCGCTTCCCTTCTCATCCCCTCCTCGCGCCACTGCGCCGATCCCCAGCCCGCTCATCGCCAGTCCCTCTTCCACATTGTTCTGGAGCGTCATCATTACCTGGAACAGCGGCGTCCTCGACAGGTCGCGTTCGACCACCAACTCTTCGACCAGCTTCTCGAACGGCACATCCTGATGCGCATACGCCCCCAGGCACACTTCTCTGACCCGCCCGATCAACTCGCCGAATGCCGGGTCGCCGTCGAGCACCAGGCGCAAGGCCAGAGTGTTGACGAACAACCCGATGATGCCCTCCGTCTCGCCGCGTGTGCGCCCCGCCACGGGGGTTCCCACCACGACGTCCGGCTGCCCGCTCCAACGCGCAAGAAACACCTGAAAGCCTGCCAGCAGCGTCATAAACAAGGTCGCGTCGTGCCGTCGGCTCAACTCTCGTAGTGCGCGTGTGGCCTCGGCATCCAGATGCAACGTCTCGTACGCCGCGCGTTGCGTGCCGGCACGCGGGCGCAGATGGTCGGTGGGCAACTCCAAGGCGGGCGGCGCACCCTGCAACTGCTCGCGCCAGTAGGAGAGTTGTTCGTCGAGCACAGCACCCTGAAGATACTCTCGCTGCCACACCGCGTAGTCCGCGTACTGAATGGGCAAGGGCGAGAGCATTGGTGCCTTGCGCTTGGAAAACGCATCGTAGAGCAATCCCAACTCCCTCGTCAGGATACCCATCGACCAGCCGTCAGAGATGATGTGGTGCATCGTCACCAGCAGCACATGGTCATCTTCTCCCACCCGCAGCAACCGCACCCGCCACAA
>DASPJG010000147.1:0-5983 GCA_035628755.1 Pyrinomonadaceae bacterium | reverse complement strand
CTCTCGGGCGCAACATCTTCGACGTGCTGACGCGCCAGCGGCGCGAAATTCTGGAACGCGAATTTGGCCGCGCCTTCGAAACCGGGCGCATCGAGCGCATCGAGCAGGAATCAATCGCGCCGGACGGCACATCGAAACACTGGCTCGTCAGTAAAGTCCCGATGCGCGTCGAGGGCGACGAAGTTTCACACGTCATCACGGTCGGCGAAGACATCACGACGCGCGTCGAGGCGAATCGCGCCGTCGCGCGCACGGAAAAACTCGCGGCTGTCGGGCGGCTCGCCGCCGGGGTCGTCCACGAGATCAACAACCCGCTCGCCACCATCGCCGCGTGCGCCGAGGCTCTGGAGATGCGCGTGGCCGAAGGCACGTTCGGCCAGTCGGCGGAGGTTGATGATTTGCGCGAGTACCTGTCGCTGATTCGCAGCGAGGCTTTTCGCTGCAAGACGATCACGAACGGGCTGCTGGATTTCAGCCGCAACCGCGCGGGGCAGCACGCCCCGGTAGAGTTGGGCGAGGTGCTCGAAGCGGCGGCGCGCCTGCTGCGTCACCAGAGGCGCAGCCGCAACGTCGAGATCGAAGTTGACGCGCCCGCAGGCGTGGCCGCCGTGTCGGGCGACGCAGGGCAGTTGCAGCAGGCCGTGATCATCCTCGCCGAGAACGCGATTGACGCGATGCCGCAGGGCGGGACGCTGCTGTTGCGCTCGCGGAACGAAGGCGCGGGCGTGCGCGTCGAGGTGTGTGATACGGGCGTCGGGATTCCGCAGGAGAATCTGGCGCGCATCTTCGATCCCTTTTTCACGACGAAGGAGGTCGGGCGGGGAACGGGTCTTGGGCTGGCCGTTTGTTATGGTATTGTGACGGAACACGGGGGAAGCGTCGCTGTGGATTCGGTGGTCGGGCGTGGAACAACTTTCACGCTGACCCTGCCCTCGCTGAACGAGGAACGATTAGACGGAGGCCGAGCGAGTTGAGTAACGAGCAGCCGAGCAGAATTCTGGTGGCCGAGGATGAAGCGAACCTCAGGCTGGTGTTACAAAAAGAACTTCAGAGGCAGGGGCACGAGGTGCGCGTTGCGCCCGACGGCGAGGCGGCGTTGCGCCTTCTGGAAGAGAGCAACGTAGACGTGCTGTTGTGCGACATCAACATGCCGCGCATGGACGGGCTTGAACTGTTGCGCCGCGTCCACCAGCGTCCGAACCCGCCCGAAGTGATCATGCTGACCGGACACGCCACCGTCGAGACGGCCATCGAGGCGATGAAACTCGGCGCGTATGATTACCTCTCCAAGCCCTATCACATCAACGAACTCGACACGCTCGTCAAACGCGCGGCGGAGAAGCGGCGGCTGCGCGTGGACAATCAACGGCTGCGCGCACAGCTCGCGCGCCAGTCGGGGATGCCTGAGATCGTCCACGTCTCCGATGCGATGCGCGAGGCCTTGCGTCTCGTCGAGCGCGTCGCGCCGTCGGACGCGTCCGTCCTGATCACCGGCGAATCCGGCACGGGCAAAGAGTTGATCGCGCACGCCATCCACCGTTTGTCGCAACGCAAGGACGGCTCGTTCATAGACCTCAACTGCGCCGCGTTTCAGGAATCGCTGCTCGAATCCGAACTCTTCGGCTACGAGGCGGGCGCGTTCTCCGGCGCGAAGGGGCGCAAGCTCGGTCTCTTCGAACTCGCCGATAACGGCACGCTCTTTCTGGACGAAGTGACGGAGTTGCCCGCGCCCTTGCAGTCGAAACTGCTGCGCGCTATCGAGACGCAGACCTTCTATCGCGTCGGCGCGGTGCGCAAAGTCCAAGTCAACGTGCGCATCATCGCGGCGACGAACCGCGACATGACGCAGGCCGTCTCCGACGGCAGCTTCCGCGCCGACCTGCTCTACCGCATCAACGGATTCCAGATCAACCTCGCGCCCCTGCGCGAACGCCCCGAGGACATCGAGCCGCTCGCGCAGCACCTCGTGCGCCAACTCGGCGGCCTGAACCCGCCGGAGATCACTGCGGAAGCGTTCGCCGCGCTCGCCGCATACCCGTGGCCGGGCAACGTGCGCCAGTTGCGCAACTGTCTGGAGCGCGCCGTGCTGCTCGCCAACGACGGGCGCATCACGACGAACGAATTGCCGCCCGAGATCGCCAACCCTGCGGCGACCGCGTTCGTACCGGCCTACGCGGGAGCGACGGCGGGCGCGAGCAGCGCGCCGGTCGAGGGCGGAAACGCCGTCGTGCAACCGCCGCTCAGGGAGGTTGAGCGTCAACAGATCGTCTCCGCGCTCGAACAGACCAACTGGCATCGCGGCAAGACCGCCGAAATCCTCGGCATCTCGCCCTCCACGCTTTATCGCCGCCTGCGTGACTACAATCTGACGCGCCGCAGTTGAAGCGCAACACCTACACACACGAAGCCCCGGAGGCGTGGCACGTCTCAAGTTGAGATGTGTCGCCCCTCCGGGGCTTCATAATCTTACCCTTCGCCGCTTCCGGCGGGGCTTAACTTACCGTGGAAGCCTTGTCGGTCGTCTGGTCGAGGGCGCGTTGCGCGGCTTCGGCCTTGTCGCGCTGGCCGGTGCGAACGTAGAGCGTGATGAGTTGGCGCAGCACGTCCGAAGCGGCGGGGTTGAGCTTGCGCGCGGCTTCGTAGTGCTTGATCGCGTCGTGGTCGCGCCGCGCCGTGGCGAGGAGCGCGGCGGTGCTGGTGCGCGCGTAAAATTCGCCGCCCGCGCGCTTGAACTGTTTGAAGGCGTCGTCATACTTGCCGAGACGGCCATAGACGAGCGCGAGATTGCCCGCGACGCGCGTGTCGGCGGGGGCGAGCCGCGCGGCCTCTTTGAGACGCGCGAGCGCGTCCTTGTAGCGGTCGTCTAGATAGAGCGAGTGGCCGAGGTTATTCAAGACCTGCGCGTTTCGCGGCGCGACCGAGAGGGCGCGCTCGTAAAAATCTCGCGCCTGTTTGTGTTGCCCGCGCCGGTCGTAGGCGAGGCCGAGCAGGTTGTTCGCCTCGACGAGATCGGGGCCGGTGACGGCGGCCACGGATAATTGTGCGACGGCCTCGTTCGTGTAGCCATTGGCCAACAACGCGCGCCCCTGCGAGAGCGGGTCGCCCGGCACGTTTTCGATGAACGGCGTGAAGGGGCGCGGCTCGTAGTCGAAAGATTCTTTCGCTGCGCCGGACGGTGGCGGCGGCGCGGGGATGACCGACTGGGTGATGACCGAGGGCGACGCGGCGGCGGTCGGCGGCACGCTCAACACCTTCTCGCCGGCGCGCACGGAGCGCGAGGCGGCTTCCGCTATCAGTTCGGGCTGCGACGCGACGGGCGCGGGCGTGGTGGGCGTCGCGTTCGTCCGCCCGTCTGTCGGTCGGTTGGCGGCGGCAGTTTGCGTCTCTTTCTTCCGGTTCTCTTTCACTTTGGCGCGGGCGGTCTTCTCGCCTTTCACGCCACCGCCGCCGAAAAGCTTGGCGAGGCCGCGAAAGGGCGCGGAGATGATGCGGACGAAAAGGTTCGGGCGTTTCTTGTTCGTCGCCCCGGCTGCTTGAGCCTCTTGCGGCGTCGGCGCGGCTTCCGCCGTCAACTCGGTTCGCACTTCCGGTTGATCGCCGGAGAGAGGCGCGCGCATCCACGCGGCGCGCGTGTCGTCGTTAAAGCCCGACGCGTGCAGCGGGATGAGCGAGGAGAAGACCAGCGCGCAGGCACAGGCAAGACGTGTGACTTGAGAAAAACGCAAGGCGGCAGAATCCTTTCGTGAGAGCAACCCGCACGCAACCCGGAGATCGCGGGCTTACGTTGACACCGGCGCGAAGACCAAGTTCGCGTGTATGAATCTTAGGGCAGTCGGGAGGGAAGGTCAAAAGCCCGCATCGAGGCTTTGACGAGGACGCGCGCGAAAAGCGACGGCGCGGGTTGGATGATTCCAGCCCGCGCCGTCGCAAATGGGGAGAGTAAGAGAGACTAAGGGTGCAAGAGAGAAGATCGGTCGAGCCTCCGAATCTTTTAAGTTTCTGTTGCTGTTATTGCTGCTCTGAGGCGTGCAGGCGATTGAGAAACCCGACTGTCTCTCCGTCGCTCCTAAAGTAAACGCCGAGTCGTCCGATTTTTCCGCAAAACTTCGGCGAAAAATTATTGCCGGAACAGCGAAGACGACCGCGCGTTTTTTCAGGTCGCGCTGTGATCAAAGGCGAGGCAGTATTTTTCGGGCAGGGGAACGGGGCGGCGCGTGTCGAGGTTCATCGCAACGTGAACCTGCGTGGAGCGCGCGCACAACAGCCCGTCGCTTGCGCGGCGCGCGGCGTATTCAAAGGTGGCGGAACTGTTGCCCGTGCGCGAGACGTGAATTTCCACGTCCACCTGGTCGCCATAGACGAGCGGCGCGAAAAACTCGGTCTCGGTTTTGACGGTGGGGAAACCGATGCGCTCGGCATCCATCAAACGCCGGTAGCTGATGCCGCAACGCGCGCCGAAAAACTCTTCGAGGGCGATGTGGAAATAATGAAAGATGTTCGGGTAATAGACCAGCCCCGCCGGGTCTGTGTCGCCGAAGCGCACCGTGATGCGTGTGGAGAAGGGCATAAGGCAAGCGACGTGTGAGCGGCGACGGTTAACGAGTTTAACGTCTGATGAGCGAAGAGCCTGACGTGTGACGGGCGGCCATTTGAAACGGCGCGTTTTGCTCGTCTGAACCGTCAACGGCTCGGGCGAATGTCCGATTGAGAGCGTGGAATGACTTCGTAATGATCGCTGTACTGCGCGCTGAAGCCCTTCACGACGATGCGCTGGCCGGGCTGCAAGCCGCTCACGTCAATATGGGTCGAGGCATAGACGAACACTTGAACTTCGCCCGAGCCGTCGTTGATAAAGACGCGGTAGCCGTAAGGCAAATCGTTGCCGACGGGCTTCGTGATCGTGCCCGTCACCTGCACGAGACGGCCTTCGGTCGCTTCGCCGATTCGCCCGGTCGAGACGGCCTCGGCACGAACTTTCATCCCGCGACCGCGCACCTTTACGTTGCGCGCTTCAATCGGATCGAGGACAAGTTGCCCGAAGCTATCGGCGAGCAGGCCGGACACGCGCACCTGCTGGCCGATGCGCAGGCCGAGGTTCTCGGTCATGCGGACGTAGAAGCCGCCGCTCCCGTCTTGCATGGCAAAGCCCGCGTCGGAAGTGCCCGATTTAAAAAGGCCGGAGGCGACGGTGATAGAGCCTTCGACCGTCACGGGCGCGCCGACAGACAGCGTGCGCGCCTCGCTGATGGGGATGACTTTGGGCGCATCCCCCGGAGCGCGAGGCGCCTTCTGCGCGGCGACGGCGAGCGGGGCAATGCAGCCGATGGCGACGACGATGGCGAGAGCGTGTGCGGTAAATCGCTGGCGCAATTCGAGCATCGAATTCTAGGCGTCCTTAAGCTTCTTACGATCAATCTTGCCGCGATCATTTTTCGGGAGCGAGGTGACGAACTCGATCCAGCGCGGGTACTTGTAGAGCGCGAGGTGCGACTTGACGAACTCCTTGATCGCCGCGGCCAGTTCTTCCGTCGGCGCGAACCCCTCGCGCGGCACGATGAAGGCTTTCGGCTTGATGAGGCGGTCGCCCGCGTCGTGGCCGACGACGGCGCATTCGAGCACGGCCTCGTGCTGCAACAGGCAGCCCTCGATCTCGACCGGCGCGACGTAGACGCCGGACACTTTCAACATGTCGTCGGTGCGACCGTGATACCAGTAGTAGCCTTCGGCGTCCACGTGAAACTGGTCGCCGGTCGTGCAGTAGTCGCCCGCGAAAGTCTCCTTCGATTTCTCGTGCGCCTGCCAGTAACACAAGGCCGCCGAGTCGCCGCGCACGCGCAGCGTCCCCATCTCGCCCGTCGCAACTTCGCGCCCCTGCGCGTCGATCACTTGCGCCTCGTAGCCCTCGACGATGCGCCCGAGGCTTCCCGGTCGCACATCGCCCGGACGGTTCGTGATGTAGATGTGGAACATCTCCGCCGAGCCG
>DASPJG010000146.1:0-7780 GCA_035628755.1 Pyrinomonadaceae bacterium | reverse complement strand
GTCTGCGGCCTCGCGCGTGCGCCCCATGCCGAAGAGAGCGCGCCCCATCAGGTAGAGCCCTTCGGGGTCGGCCTGACGCCGGTCGAGAAAGCGTTCGAGCGCATCCTGCGCATCCGCGTACTGCGCGGCGGCCAGATAAGTCGCGCCGATCTCGCGCCAGATTTCGTGCTGCGAATGGCTCTGGTCGCGCGTCACGACCTGCTCGAAATGCCGGATCGCGCCCGCCGGATCGTTCTGCATGCGACTGATCCGGCCAAGCTGGAAATGGGCGTCCACCTCGTCGGCGTCGATCTCGACGGCGCGCGCGAAACGCTCTTTGGCTTCGTCGAGTTCCTTGCGTTGGAGATGGATGAGGCCGAGGTTGTAATGCGCGGAAGCGTCAGCCGGATTGAGCGTGGCGGCTTCGAGGTTCTGACGGAAAGAGGCGCGCGCGCGTTGCGTGCGCATCACTTCGCCGAAGTAGCCGCGCAGCAGGAGAAACAGCAGGATCAGCAGAAACGGCGAGGCCAGAAACCGGCCGAGCATCGCCATCACCGGAGATACAAGGATCATGACGACGCCGCCCCCGACGATGGCGGCGGCGGCGCGCGGCCATGAGAGGCGAAACACTTCACGCACGCCGATGAGCGTCCACACCAGAAAGAAGGGCAGCACGATGGTGGCCGCAATACTCTGAGACAATTGCTGCGGGTCTGTCAGTTGCGCCATCACGTCGGGCGTCACGTTCTGTTGTCTGCCGACCGTTTCCCAGAACTGCCGGATTTCCGCGAGCCTGTCAGCTTCAAAGCCGCTCAGGCGCGAGAGGACGGCGAGCGGCAAAGCGACGATGTGCGCCGCCGCCCATGAATAGAAGACGGCGGAGGCGGCGGGCGCGAACTCCTGTTGCAACACCAGACTGAAGCTGCCCCGTCGCTCGAACAGGTTGGCGAAGAAGATCAAGCCCGGCACGAAGATGACGGCGACGAGAAGCAGGCTGCCCACCGTCCCGCTCAGGACGGCGAACCCGGCAGACGCCCCGCCCCCTCTCGCCTGCACGGCCAGATAAGGCCACTCCGCGTAGATCGCGTAAGCCACTTTCGCACCGAGCGCGAGCACGGCGGCGAAACCGAGCGGCGCACGGTCGCGCACCAGACCCATCGCGCGCACGGGCGCGTAGAACATCATCAGGAGTGGTTTCAGCCAGTCAAACATAAAATAGCGGACAAGTCGTCAGCCAAACAAAGGCCGAAAGCCGTTGGCCGTCGGCTGGTAGCTGTTAACGCTCAAGTCCCTCATCATCCTCTTCCGGCTCGACGTAGGGCGTCGGCAGCGTGTCGGGCGCGGTGAGCGCGTAGTCGGTCTCGTGGCGGATGATGGTCGCATCCGCGAGCGGCCAGTAGCGCAGCAACGCCTTGCCGTAGATGTATTTTTCCGGCACTTGCCCCCAGATGCGCGAGTCGCTGGAATTGTCGCGGTTGTCGCCCATCACGAAATAGTAGTGCGGTTTGACGAGGGTGGGCGCGAGCGTCATGCGCCCGACGTTGAGTTGCGGGTCGAGGTACGGCTCGTTCAACTCCTGCCCGTTGATCTGGATGCGCCCGCCGCGCACTTCGACGATCTCACCCGGCAGGCCGATGATGCGTTTGATATAGCTCTTGTCCGGGTCGTCTGGAAACCAGAAGACGACGATGTCGCCGCGGTCGAGTTTCGGCCAGTGATAATAGACGAGTTTGTTGACGAAGATGCGTTCGCCGTCGTGCAGGCGCGGCAGCATCGAAGTGCCTTCAACCTTGACCGGCTGCACGACGAAGACGACGAACAACGCCGCGACCAGCAGCGCGAAGACGAGATCGCGCAACAGCAGGCGCGCCTCCGACCAGAAGTGCTGCCGCGACTCGCGGTCGAGCCGCTGCACTTCGATGTCGCGGTCGTCTTCTACGCGGATGTCGCCGAACTGCGGGCTGCGGCGCGCTCCCTGACGCTTGAACATAGGTCTCTTCGTTACTCTTCCGCCGGTCTGCTGTCTACTCGCATATCACGTCTTTTGAGGTTAGCCGCGCGCCGCGCGCTTTGTCAACGCGGGGGCGTCGGCGCGCCCGGTCAACGCGGGGGTGTTTGCTTGACAGCGTTCGCGGCGCGTCTCTATTATCGTTTATCAAGCGGCGTCCATACTTTACAGACCAATTTCCGTCCATCCGAAGGACGCGAGCGGAGGCAAACCAGGCGTGATTAAACTCGACATCGTCAACCGCGTGGCGGATCGCACGGGCGTGCCGAAGATGAAGGCCGAACAGGCCGTTGACGCGCTCTTTCATTCGATGAAAGAAGCGCTCGCGCGCGGCGAACGCATCGAACTGCGCGGCTTCGGCGTCTTCGTCGTTAAACCGCGCAAGCGCGGCGTCGGGCGCAACCCCCGCACCGGCGAAGAGGTTGCCATCCCCACCGGCAAAACCATCCGCTTCAAGCCCGGCAAGGAATTACAGGCGCACGGCTTCGATACCGGCGACGACGCCGGGCACGACACCGACGTGCCGACGGCAACCACTGACGAGTGACAAGCCGGAAAAGTCGTCAATCTTGAATCGTCAATCGTGAATAGAAAGAATTGAGTTTTCTCTATTCACGATTGACGATTCACTGTTTTATCCCGTCGCCTGTCAATCGTCACTTGAGTTATGTCCGAGACACTTCATCCTCTCCCGCCTCTTGTTGATCGCCACGCAACATGGGTTCGGCAAGCAGCGCGCCCGACCGCGCGCGAGTGGGTGCGACACGTCGCGCTCTTTTTGCTGACCGCCGTGACGGCCACGCTCGCGGGCGTCATGCAGGCGGCGATGGCGGCCAATGTCCCGGAATTTGAACCGAACCTCGCCGCGCCCTCCGGCTGGTACGGCTACTTCGTTTACGTCCCGGCCTACTATTTTCTCTCCGTCCGCGAACTTCTCAGGCAGGCTTTGACGCACACTGAACTCATCGCGCAGGGCGCGACGTTTGCCGCCGCGCTGCTCTCCATCCTGCTCGCGCACGAGGCCGGGCACTACGTCGCCTGCCGCCGCTACGGCGTCAACGCCACGCTGCCGTTCTTCATCCCTGCGCCGCCGCTCTTTCTCGCCGGGACGTTCGGCGCGTTCATCAAGATCAAGTCGCCCATCCCGACGCGCCGCGCGCTCTTCGACATCGGCGTCGCCGGGCCGCTCGCGGGCTTCATCGTCATCATCCCGGTCGCCGTCCTCGCGATTTTGACCGCGCAACCCGCACCGCCCCTCCCCGAGTCTGCCGCGGCGGGCACGCTCATCACCTTCAACGACCCGCCGCTCCTGCGCCTGTTCGCGCACGCGCTCGGCGTCCAGCTCACCAGCATCGCGCCCAACCCTTTTTACTTCGCGGCGTGGATCGGCCTGCTCGTGACGAGCCTGAACCTGCTGCCCGTAGGACAACTCGACGGCGGGCATGCCGTCTTCGCAGTCTTCGGCAAGCGCACGCACGCGTGGGTTGGCCGCGCGGGTTTTGTCTCGATGGCGCTCGTCGCCGTGCTCGGCTGGTACTGGCACAATTCTCCCGGCGGCTTTCTCTACGCGATACTTTTGTTCGTCATGCTCCGCGTCCCGCACCCGCAAGCCCTCGACGAACGCTCCCCGCTCGGACGCGCGCGCTCGCTCGTCGCACTGCTCACGCTCTTGGTCTTCCTGCTCTGCTTCGTGCTGTTCCCCATCACGATCTCCTAAGGTTATCAGCGCGCGACCCGCGCGCGCACGCACGCGCCACATTTACTTAACGCGAGTTCGATAGCAGAGCCGGGCTTCGGCTTAGAGCGGACTCGCGTTATTTAGTGCCCGGACTAAATTGTTAATGGAATGCGATTGCGCGCGTTAGTTAATTGCCGAACCGGAGGTTCGATTCGGGAAGATATTTTAGCGAAAGAGTGCTTATGCAGATTGAGACGAAAAAACGCGTCACAGGAAAAAGAATTTTAGCCGTGACGGCGGCTCTATTATTGGTTCTGACCTCCGTTGTTCTTTATTTTCAGGGATGGAAAACACCCGTCATCGTTGATAGCGGCATTGCGAAACATCAACTCACGTTCACGGATCATACGGCTCGCATGTGGGAAGTTCAGTTCAGCCCCGGCGGTGAATTACTCGCGAGCGGAGGGCTGGACGGTGCGGTCAGAATTTGGCGAAAACAGGACGGCCAGATAGTTCAGACGCTCGCGCACCCGGCTGGCGTTACGGCTTTAGCATTCAGCCCGGACGGCAGTTATCTGGCCACCACGAGCTACGACTCACAGGTGAGGCTCTGGCGGGTGGCGGACGCCGCACTTCTTAAGACCCTTTCCGGCCACGCTGGCACTGTCTGGTCGGTCGCTTTCAGCCCCGACGGGAAGACGATTGCGAGCGGTGGCGAAGACAAAACCGTCAAGTTGTGGGATGCCGCACAGGGCGATTTACGACACAGCCTCGAAGGGCATTCTCTGAACATCTGGTCGGTCGCTTTCAGTCCTGACGGCGGCAAACTGGCGAGCGGGAGTTTTGATGAGAAGATAAATATCTGGAACGTGCAGGACGGCAAACTGTTCAGAACGCTCGCCGCGCATACGGAGGCGGTGTTGAGCGTCGAGTTTAGTAAGGACGGGCGATATTTGGTTAGCTGCGGTGACGATTCAACCGTCCGGCTTTGGCATACCGGCGACTGGAATCTGGTGCGTTCATTCGGAGGAGATTCCGAACATCTCTATTCCGTCGCTTTCAGCCCCGACGGCAAATGGATATTGAGCGGCGGCAGAGACAGCAATGCTCTCGGAGAACTCCGGCAGAATTTTTTCGGCGCGTCCGATTCCAGCAGGGGCGTGACCGTCCGTCTCTGGAACGCCGCGGACGGCGGCTTAATGCAAACGTTCTCACACCATTCCAATGATGTGTTTTCGGTAGCATTCAGCCCCGACGGAAAGTGGTTCGCCGCTGCCAGCGAGGACGCAACCGTCAGCTTGTGGCAGTTCAAAACAGAATGAAGTTACCCGAGCGCAGAGAGGTTCTTTAGTTAAAGGAAGGCCGCCGCAGATTAGCTATGCGGCGGCCTTCTGAAGATTCGGCGGTTGAAACTCTTATCCCGCGCCGCGTTCTAGAGAGCCTCTCCCACGCGCCGGAAACAATCATGCGCGATACTTAAGCTGTCGCCATCGCGGGCAGCAAGCCTTTGATCTCGCGCACGATGCGGTGAACGTCCTGCTGGTCTTTCAGCGCGATCATGAAAAATTTGTAGCCCTGCTGGAAGCAGATGACGCCGTTTGCAAATAGCCAGACGCCTTCGAGGACGGGGTTGCCGCCGAGCAGCCAACTGATGGGCGCGCCGACGATGTTGCCCGGTTGGAAAATCTGCGCGCAGATGGCGACCCCGGCGGCGCAACTGAACGCGCCGAGCAGCGGCGCGCCCACGTAGCGCACGATTGAACGCTCGAACTCCGCGCGCTTGCGTTCGGCTTCCGTCAGGTCGCCAGCGGCGACGAGGCGTTCGCGCTCGCTCAGGTAACTGTCAAACTTCGCGCCAGCGCGGCGGAGCGCCCAGACGGGCAGCGCGGAGTGTGTGAACCAGTGCGGGTGCGCGCCGATGAGCACGCCGTCGAGGCGCGGGAAGACCGCGCCCGCGCCCAAGCCCCCGGCAATCGAGAGCGACACCAGCATGGCCTGCTTCGGATTCGCGCGCGCCCAGTCGAAGGCTTTGAACAGCCCCACGCCCGCCGCGGAAGTGGCGCGCGTGACGCCCGAACCGACGTTGTAAGCGCGCGCCGCGCGTTCGTAATGTTTCTTCGCCCCGTCGAACACTTCGTTGGCGCGCTCTCCGGCGGTGCGCCCCGCGCCACGCAACTTCTCGCTCGCCCCGCGCGCCGCGCGCCCGGCCTCCTGCGCCGCGCGAATGGCCTGCTCGCGCACCTCGTCCACGCCCTCGCGCACGTCGTACTCTTCACCCAAACGCTCGGCCTCGATGCGCGCACGCTCCGCTTCGCTCACCACGCGCGTCGCCCCGCGCCGCGCCGCGTCCTGCGCCACGCGCGCGCCCTCTTCGACGCGATCCTTGATCTTATACTTATCATCCAACTCACGCGCCTTGCGCCGTGCCGCCTCGCGCCACTCGTCCAACTTGTCTCGATAATCAGCCATGAAAACCTCCAGAAGAAGCTATGAACGCAGCACGATGAACGATGAAGCGAAAGATTGATTCAACGGTTTATCGAATCCATGAAGGAATGAAGGCCATTGCCCTCCCGTCCATCGTTCCGCACACGTCCTTCATCGTTTCTTATGATACGCCGAGCGCGGGCGTCTGGTTCGCGTCGAGTGTGGCGGAGACGACGCGGTTGCGTCCGCGTCGTTTCGCTTCGTAGAGCGCGGCGTCTGCCGAGGCGTAGAGTTCGCGCCCGTCGCGCAGCGGCTCGGCGAACGTCGCCAGCCCGATGCTCACCGTGATGCGCCCGGCTTCTGGGATGTCGCACTCGGCGATGGCCTTGCGCAGGCGTTCGGCCACTTCGAGACCGTGCTCGAAATCCGTCTCCGTCAGGATGATGCCGAACTCCTCGCCGCCGAGGCGCGCCGCCGTGTCGACGCCGCGCGTGCCCGTCTGCAAGACGTGGCCGAGACGGCGCAACGCCTCGTCGCCGCCCTCGTGCCCGTAGGTGTCGTTGACGAGTTTGAAGTGATCTATGTCGAGCATGAGCAGGCAGAACGGGTGGCCGTAACGCCGCGTGCGCGCCACCTCGCGTTCCAGTTGCCGCTCGAAGCGGCGACGGTTCGCCAGCCCCGTCAGGTGGTCTGTGAAGGCGGCTTCCTCGCAGGAGTCGAGATAGTTTTTGAAATCGAGCAGTGTGCGGGCGCGCGCGAGCAGGAGATCGAGATCGGTGGGGTCTGTGATGTAGCCCATCGCGCCCACTTGCGAGCCGCGCCGCGCGTCCTGCGCCTCCGCCTTCGCCGCCGTCTGGATGATGACGGGGATGAATCGCGTCTGCGGGTTGGCGCGGATGCGCTTGACCATCTCGTAGCCGTCAACGTGGGGCATCATCACGTCCGTCACGATCAAGTCGAATGCGTGCGTCTCGACCGCCGCCAGCCCTTGCGCGCCATCGTTCGCCGTGTGAACGTTGTAGCCCGCCATCTCCAGAGCGACCTTGAGCAACTGCCGTTTGTCCGGCTCGTCGTCAACCACCAGCACCGTGAATTTGCTTAACATATAAACGCTAAATCTTCCCGGGCAAACTTGAAAAGAGATGTTGCGCGCGCCCGTCCTTCATGTTAGAGTGCGCTTTAACAAGGACGGTTGCCGTTTGTCGCCCACGTTCGGTCGAACCACTTACCTGAATCCTTTCGATCTTGTGCGAATAAATCTCAACAGACCGAATGCTCGCTTGTGGGTTGGCGTCAACTATTCGCTTCCTTGCCGTTTGTACTAATCAAAGTTCCGCCAGCTTCCTAGAAGCACTCCCTCGTCCGGCGCCTTTCAAAAGCTGAACTTGATTTTCCTTTAACCACTACCAACTTCGAGGTCTCCCGATTATGCCGCACCGTAGAGCCTGCGACCTGACCGTCGCGGATCGCGCAGACATTATACGCCAGTCCGAGATCGCCGCCGGTCTCGACGAGGCCATGGTCGCGAAACTCGCTTCCTCCTCGACGGCCATAGATTTCCGCCGCCGCCGTTTCGTCTACCGCGACGGCGATATTGCCGACGCGCTCTACCTGATCGCTCGCGGGCGCGTGAAATTGTGCCGCAGCGAACCGGGGACGGGGCGCGAAGCCGTCATTGACATTTTGCC
>DASPJG010000145.1:0-9447 GCA_035628755.1 Pyrinomonadaceae bacterium | reverse complement strand
GAGGGTGAGCAGAAAACGTTCGATCTCCCGCTCTGTCATGAAACTGATTTCGTAATCTCTGGTGGGGCGCCAAGCCGGAGGAACCGCCTCGCGGAAGCGGTCGAGTAACCCTTTGGCGAAGGCGTCGAAGGTGTACGAGTCGAACCGCTGTGAGAGTAAAGCCCCGTAGCGGCGCTCGACACGCTCGCGCAGGTTCTTCGCCGCGTCACGTTTGAAGCTGATGGCGAGGATGCGTCGCGGCGCCGCGCAGATACCCGTCTGCAGGAGGTAACCAGCCCGCTGCGCCAGTAGTTCGGTCTTACCGGCCCCGGGGCCGGCTATGACTGCCGTATTATTCCGCGACCTGACTGCCTTTTCGGCCGCCGGTTCTAACGCGGTCAGTTCCGCCGGCTTCCACTCACTCGGCCGGATTAGCAGTGACATCCCGGGCCGCCCCCTCCTCCGACATGGCTTTGCGCTGAACCTTCCCTTTAATACGGGCGACTAGTTGCTGGAGCACCGCGGGCGCGGACGCCTTGAGCTCCTCGCCGGTAATATTAGACAGCGCGAGGATGTGGGTCGACGGCTTCCCTTTGTTCAAAAAGAGGTAAGAGTACCAGGGGAACAGCTCCCTCTGTTTCTCGCTGTAGGTTGTCCCGCGCGTGCCGGCCTTACCTAATACGTTTTCAACCGCGTCGTTAACGTCGGTCCGCGGCCCGCCCCCTGCCGGAGCGAGAGCCGTGTACTGCGTTTCGAAGGCCTCAAGCATCGCCAAGTCTAGGTCGAGCGGCGCGGAGAAGAAAACGTCCTTTGACTCCAGCCACTCGACGTAGGCCTGCATGCTGGCCGTGTCCGCTACGTCCCACGCCCCCATCCCGCCAAGGTCTGCCCGTGAGAGCTCGCGCGTGACGGGCGGAACCCGCCTGTCGGCCAAAACGTCGGCTGGGTCCACACCCACTTCCAGCAGTTGTTCGCACACGTACTTAATTCGTCCCCACCCCGCGCCATCGCGCTCGCGATCGAGGTCCAGCAACGTGACGAAAGGGATTTTCAGATTGCTCAGCAGGCGCCAGAAATGGTTTACGTGTCGCCCGCCCAGTGGGACTACCGAAACCATGCTCGGGTCCAATGATATGTCCAGGCATTCGGCGACGCGCGGCAGCACCGCCTCCTCACTGTCACCTTCGCAGAGAACCACCAGACGAGAGAAGTAAAGCTCCGGGTAAGCCCTGACCGCCTCCTTGATGTACTTATGTGCGGCATCCTCCACCGCAGGCAGCGTAACGGGGTTGACAACGGAACTCCTCGACGCGGGATCGTACCGGAAGTGCCGAACCCGTGCGGGATCAACCCGCCCCAGTACTGACGCCGAATGGCTTGCTAAAACGACTTGCGCCGCTGGGCTATCGGCGATGCGGCCGAGCAGGCTCGTGATGCGGGCTAGGTAGTGAGGCGCGAGATGGTTTTCCGGCTCCTCGATGGCAAAGACTGTCAGTGAGGGAGGGCTCAGGCGCTCCAACTCGATCGGCGGAGGCGCCTCGACTACGGCGGCCGCAGGCGCTTCCCCACCCCCCGTGACCGCGGGTTCTCCTCCGGCGGCTACCCCCGCCGCCTCGGAATTACTCTCCGTGCCATGGCCGGCACCGAGTGATAATCTTATGGCCTCCCGTTCGACATCGAAGATCGAACTGACGAGGGCGAAGTAGAATAAGGACTTCAACCCGTCACTCAGGTATGAGATGGACTGCTCGGCCCCGTACTCGTTGGGGCCGAACACCATCTCCATCTGCTTGAAGATCTCTTCGAGCTGACTCGTAAGGGGGCGCAAGCGCGGCTCCGAGAATACGTCAGCGTCGTGAAGGGCCGTCCAGTTGCGGCCGATCATGTCGTGGACAAGCTTCAGGCCCGCTTCCTCTCTAAAAATCTCGCTAATCTGCTCCGAGGTGCGGGCGACGACGCCCCTCGCGTCATCCGACCACCTGATCGCGTTGAGCAGTCTGCTCAATAACGTCCCCGCGATATATTTGAGTTGGTGAGAAGGGTCCCGCGCGGCCGGGACGTACAGCACGTGAATGCGCCCCCTCTCGTACGTTTTCAGGCTCTGCTTGTCTTCTTCCTCAATCGTCTCGTCGGCTGATTTTATCCAGTAGATTTTTTCCTCGATCTCGCCGTCAGCGAGATTCGTCCGGGTCCACGCCCCGTCGAGTCGTAGGCGACAGTACGGCGTTTCCTCCCCCTCCCTGACGACCAAATGCTGAAAGAATTCAGGGACCGAGGTGGTGGCTTCGCCCCCGCCACCTTCGTTGAGCAGCTCTGGGAATGAGATGTGAGCCTCGATTGAGAGCAAAAGATGATCAGGTTCTCCGCCGTCTTTGACTGGGGGAACATGAAAGTCACTGCGCGTTAATCTGCGCTCACTTTGCGATATGCCAAATAATCTGGACAGTGCCTGAAGCACGGCGGTCTTGCCGCTCCCGTTCGAGCCTATGAGGGCGGTAAGGGACTCTAGCTCAACGGAGGTCGGTTGGGGCCCGAAGCAGCGAAAGCCGGTTAACGTCAATCTATTGATCCTCATCCATCCTCCGTTATGTTTGGCGCGCTGCCGGTCGATTCCTCAGGTCTGGCGGTCAAGAATAGATTATTCCGTCTGGTTCGTCTTCTTCACCAGAACAGCGTATGTAGCTTCGCCAAGATTAAGCCGGACAGAAGGATCAATGTGGATAGAAGCACCGCGACGTGAATAATCAAGCCCTCTAGTTTTCTGATAAAGCTCGCAGCACGCTCCACGGATTCTTCAGCCTTCGCCAAACGATCTTTCGTCTGTTTCATCTCCATTGTCAGGGTCTCCTACATATTCAATTCTAGGCTTCAACTCGATTATGTATACCGACGAGTTGAGAGTTTTGGGCCGTGAAAATAAAGACGAGCCAATATGGACAGAACGGCACTGCTGTCGGCATACATTTGTAGGCTTGGAAAACGACTGGGCTGTAGTCATTCGCTTAATCGGCGAGGCGTATGCGATGGAAGAGCCGCTTCAAAAAACACTCCTCGGTTTAGAAGAAGATGAATTTAAGGAGTTGTGGAAGAGGCTACGTGTTTATACCTACTCTAAATACGGGGTGAGTCAAAATATTCCGGGCGTTGATCTGGAAGACCAGATAATGCAGGCGATTTTGGACACCCACAACGGTATTAGACGCTTCCCCCCGATAGACAAACAAGGCCGCATCGTAGACGTCTCCCTCTGCGCCTTCCTGTGCATGGTCATCCGGAGCAACATCAGTCACATTCTTGAGAGGAATAGCAATATTGTTTCCCTCGATCAGTGGCTACAGGCGCACCCGTCTAACAATAGAAACGACCCCGCCGCCTTTCAGTTCAGCATGCCTTGGCTATCCTCAGCCGATGAGAACGTTCAACAACAGGCGGAATATAAGGAGCTCAGTGATAGCCTGCGCAGACTCGTCGATGGTGACCCCGTGCTTACTCAGATCGTCAACCTGCTCATCGCCAGTCCTGATTTGAAGCCGGGCGAGATCGCCCAATCTCTAGGACTGTCACGTAATGAATTGCGGAACGCCCAGCGGAGATTGGCCACGAAAACCCAGACATTGAAGGAAGTGTGGAGACATGAACAGAAGTAGTGACACTCCTGACCGGAGCGTGTTGCTCAAAGAACTTGAGGCCCTGTCTTTAAGGCTTGAGTTGGAGGAGGCCGAGATGATTGCCTCAATGCCAAACACTGCCATAGAGCAGGAGTTGAGCGCGCTTACTCTTATCTCCGCTACTAGTGTTGACCGAGGGCAGGTGCAGGAACTCGAATCGGGGAATGAGACTACAGCAAGGGATACCTTAATTATCGGAGGGCACATTACCGACGTAAGCTTGTCTGACCAACCAGCCGCTTCTCACAAGCGGCTGAAAGCGGAGCGTTCGGGAGATTACATATCGGCGCTCGTGCGAATGGCAATACGATTTTTCCAATTCCTTTCCAAGACTGATTTTGATGTCATTTGTGATCCTTCCTGCACAAGGTTAACCCGAACGAGCAGAACCTCGTTGGGCGTCGCGGTATTTCTTGCGGGAGTCACTGCTTTTCTCTCCGGCACTTATGCACTGTCCACCGTCTTCGACAGTTACGCCTGGGGCACGTTCGCTGCCCTCACCATAGGGTTTGTGTACGGCTGTATCTTCTTGTTGATTGACCGAGAGATGGTCGGCTCCCAAAGCAAGCGGGCCGTTTTGGTCAGAGTCCCGCTGGCAATCGGCATGTGCTTTATTGTGGCGATTCCGCTTGAGATGAAGTTTCTTGACGGCAATATCGACAAAGAGTTGCGCGTCATGAACGTCAAGGAGAATGAGGCTGCGCTGAAGCTAACGAGGGACAGACAGGAAGAGTTGGAACGGGGCACGAGGGAGTTGCAAGATGCCGTGAGCCATTATAGGGATGAAGTCTCATTCTGGGAGAAAGCGGCTGAAGCGGAGACGGTCGGCCGTGTCAGGACAGGTAGAACCGGCAAGGTCGGCGCTGGCCCGGCATACCGCGAAGCAATGAGGAATCGGGAAGCTAGTGCGGCGGCCCTCGCCCGGCACGAAATGGAATTGAAACGCTACGCGGAGCTTGCGGAGGTAGAGAGGAAGCGAATTTACGCTGATTATAACGTGGCGTACATCCCGCAGACCGCAGATTTCCTTGCCAGGTATGAAGCCCTAGTCCAACTGAAATCGACGTCGGCCGCCGCAGCCGTCGTCTCCTGGGGCCTGCGAGGTCTTTTTATGTTGATTGGATTACTTCCAATCCTGTTGAAATTATCCCTGCCGTTCAACGAGTATGACGCATTGGTGGAGTCCAGACTGCGCCTCTTGATTGAACGTGTCCATATGCTGGGCAAACAACGGCTCGATGAATTATCCAGGGCCCCATCCATGTCCGTTCGTGCGGGGGAGTCGGTCGCAGATGTTTAAGAGAGGTTCCCTCTAGGACGGAGGGAACTGTGATGGCAGGTGAAGCATTGGAGACAGGGCTGATTGGGCGCTCGACAGTATGCGCTGCTATGAAGTAGTCGGGAACGTCCTCCCCGATTGTGTCGCTCGTCAAGCAAAGGCACTGCCGAATCTCGCGGCGGCTCACGTCACCGGGAAGTTCAAGGAAATTTAAGGCGCTTGATTAGGGACAACGTCACAAGCCACGTCAGGGAACTTACTTATAACGTCCTTCGGGCGCACCGTGTTGAGTCGCCAGTTGGCCTTGATAGCCTCGATAAGGCCGCTCGTCGCGCAGTCCAGCTTGTTCTTCTTTTCTGGCCCGCGCCGGAAGTTGAACTGATCGTAGGTGACGAGGGGCGAAGAGGTCTCCCAGAGCCAGAGGGCGTGGTTCATACCGGCCCTCTCCAGCAGCGCGAACTGGTAGCTCATGAAGCAGCCGGCGTTGGGCGCCCAGCGGAAGAGACCGAACTCGTTAACCACCATCGGCAGCGCGCCCGACTGCCCGCCATGCTTCCCGCGGAAGTCTGCGGCCTGCCTGTAAGACTCGTTGAGGCTGGCCGCGAGCTTCTCCGGCTTGCCGTCCTTGAAACCCTTGTTGTCCTCGCGGTGCGTGTAGTCGCGCGGCTCGTACTGGTGAACCGCGTAGACGGTCATGGGCACGCCATTCGGCGCCAGCCCCGGAAGCGAGGCGACGTGGCTCCAGTTGCCCGCGCCGACGATGATGGACGTCTGCGGGTCGGCCTTCCTGACCTTGTCCGCGATATCGGCGGCCATCGCGTTCCAGAGTGCGTGGTCGGTGGTGTCGGGCTCGACCATCAGGTCGTAGCCGACCACGACCTTGCGGCACTTCAGCCGGCGTGCCGTCTCGACCCACATCCGCACCCAAGCGTCGCGCGCCTCCCCGTTCTCACGCAGCCAGACTTCCCTCACCACCTTGCCCTCCTTCTTGTCGAAGACGGCCTCGTTCCTGAGCGGCCCGGTGCGGAAGGAGACCACGACGAAGAGGTCCGCCTGCTCGGCCATCGTGATGAGGCGGTCGAGGTGTGTGAAGACCGCCTCGTCGAAGTGGTAGGGCGGCTGCTCGGAGAACACGCCGGGGTGCGAGATATTGACGTAGTTGGCACCGAACTCCTTGAGCCTGTCGAAGTCCCCCGGCTTGTTGGGCGACGCCGGCACGTAAGGCGGCCCGACCGGCCCCGCGCCCATCCCGTGCTTCGGGGTGATGCGCTTCTGCCAGATGTTGGCGCCTCTCAGGCAGGTGCCTGCGCGCCACAGGTCCCACTTGCTGTTGATGTCCTTGATGTCAGGGCAGGAGGGCATCGTGGCGGCCGGCGGGGGGCTGGGACAAGCGACTGGCCGCTCCGCCGGGCAGCGGGGCTGCGCAAGACCGCTGATGCACGACAACGTGAAGATGGCGGCGAGCGCGGCCAAGCGTCCTTTGCGCTTCATCATGCTACTCCACGGGGTTAATTATCCTTACAATAGCTGTTCCTAGCACTTATTTAGTGGAAGGGTGTCTACGTGAACTTCATAACCTATAATGAAAGGATACTCACCTTATTCTAGATGTCATAATTTATGACTCTACAATTTCTCTGAACTTTATTTATTCCGACCGTCCTATCGTGTGCTGAATGCTCGGGATGATCAGCTCGACGAACACTCCATAAAGAAATTCGACGGCTAAGAGGCCCAGCCAAATCTTCGTGGCGGCCCATAATCTGGCTCCCAGTACGTTTTTTATCCGCTCATCGCTCCCTATCTGCGCCCTAATGAAAACTTGATAGAGCGTAGGCAGTATCATTACAGTCAAGATCGAGAGGTAGAGAAAAAGGTTTACGCCCAGCAAGAGGTATAACACCGCCGATACCTTCGGCATGGCTGCGTAATCGCTCAATAGCCAATAGCGATATGCCCCGACGGCGTGCTTAACCACCGGAACCAGTAAGCCGGCCCAAGCGAGGGCAAGAATAAGTACGTAAAAGCTGAACGCGGACCAACTGACGCCGGCCCGCACCCTGTAGCGCGCGTCGAGCTGTGCCGCTTTGTACTCAGAGACGGCCGACTGGTAGCTCATCAAGACGTCGAGAAGTGAGGCGCGAAACAGGTGCGATAAAAAGTTCACCGCCTGGCCGTCGCCGGCGGGCGGAACGTCTTCCATGCCATTCATTAGGTAACCCCACGCCGGCGACTTCGCAAGCACTCCCTCCGTCGTCGCCATCGTCGACTCGTCCGGCACACCATCCAGTGATTCCCAAAGCGCTTGCACTAAGAAGGGTTGATCCTCGTAGTTGGTCTTCGGGTCGGCCAGAGTATCCCGGATCGCCTGCTCCAGCTCACGCTCGAGACGTTCCTCCTTTAAGTCCCGGAGCATCCGGACGACGAATGGCAGTCCGAAGAGCCTACCGCCGGGGACGGCATCCTTGAAGGATTCGCCTGTGCGAACGACGGAGTCTCGCAGGCTGGCCGTTTCTACGTTCAACACGTGCGCGCCGAACAAAAGTGCGGCACCGTAGGACAGCCGCCGGAAGGGGATGCCGTTGCGCTTTAGTTCCTCATCAAGAGCCGACTTGATTCCAGCGCGCACCTCGCCACGGATGGGGGAGAACGCTTTCGTATCGGCGAGTGCAGCCGCGGCGAGTGCAGCGGAGGCGACCTCTTCGTCCCTACGTCTGGACGTCTCGCCGTCGACGAAGATTTGCCGCACCCAACTAAATCCCCACCTCACCAGCGCGTCTGAGTTGACCAGAGGTTTGTCATGGCGCCGCATAGTCCATAGGTATGCTGCCTTCGCGAGCGGATCGATGTCCTCGCCCAACAGGTCGCGGATGGCGATGTCGACGGATTGATGTAGGCGATCAGCTCTCTCGACGTGCGGACTGAGGCTCACAGAAACCACGGCGTACCTCGGAGACTTGTGTTGACGAAGAATTGCGGGTCCGCCATGAACGCGGTCATCTTGTTGGCTATGGCGCCGGCGAACTTGGTCGTGATCGGCTCGCGGCAAAAGCTCTTACTCGACCCCCAGTTAAGTCGAGTAAGCGAAAGTATGTGTTGCGCGATCACGTTCAAATCCGTCAGAGCCCCTTTCGGCTCCGTCCATACGGTCAGTTCGAGGGGGATCGGCGTCCCCATCCCCTTTTGCTTCAGGTCGTTGCTCCCAGTCGTCGCTAAGTACAGGCGGTTGGGATCGTCGCGCAGGTAAGTTGCCCGTCTGATTGAGCCGTCGCTTCCTTCTGTCAGGTCGTACAGGCGGACTATGTGGTGGGCGTTGATCGAGACGAAGACGACTGAGGCGCCGGGTGCCTCGTCGCGCACGGCCTGCGCTATTACCGCCCGCTCCTCCCGCGAAAATTTCTTCGTCAGGTGGATATGCACCGATTGCAGCTTGCCGCCGCTCTCCGCCCGGTACGTTGCGACCGCATTCCTGACGACATTCCTATAGTGCTTGAGTCGGTCGTCGAATAAGAACACTTCTGTGTCTCCGGCGTAGAACCGCCAGCGCCCGTACGAGTCGAACACGTTGACATAGCTCATCATCCGTTTAACCTTCGCGCCGCGACTGCTATACGAAAGCCCGATGAACATGTCCACGCCGGGCATCGGTTTGTCGAGCACCCACGGCGTGTTACCCGCCTTGGCATAGATGTTGAGCGCGAGGTTCAGGTCCTTCCAATCCAAGTTCGCCGCGGTGTTCCGGTCGACCATTTGCGAGGCGAGTCCTTCTCTCAGGAGCAGGGCCTTGGTGCGGTAGTACGGGTGGCGCGCGTCGTTCGTGTTGCCCTCCTCCGGCAGGTAGAGCAACGCGACGTCGGTCTCCTCTCGCGCGGGGGCGCGGACGAATTCCCTGATCTCACCTTCGTAGTCGCCGACGTTGGCGCAGACCCTGAGGTCGCGGATCACGAACTCGCTCCCGAAGGTCTTACGAGCACCCAGGTACTGGAATTTGCCGTCGTTCAGCCGCCGGACGAGTTGCTCCATCGGAACCCTTCTGTCCGGGGTGGTGAAGACCGCCAGCCGTATCTTCGAGGTCGGCTTATCGTAGGCGCCGAACCGGGTTAGGCCGTCGGAGATAATCCGGGCGCGTTTCGTCTGATCCACGTGGTCGAAGGACGCATCGGGATCTTCCAAATCTTTCCCCACGGCGAACCGCGGCGGCCGGAGCACGGCGGAGTTGGGATCGAGGTGAATCGTCACGCCCGCCTCTGACAGCGGGAAGACGTGCTCGGCGATCTGCGCGGCGAACTCGACGCAGGTGTCGAGCCGGGCGCGAGGCGCGTTGGCGACCGTCAGCATCGAGAACTGTTTGATCGCGCGTTCTAGTTCGCCGGCGGAGACTTTGAGCGCCGGCGCGAGCTGGACGATCTGGGCGCGGGTTAATTCGGGGACGACATCTTTCGCCGGGACGGTCACCTCGTCGCCGGTGTACAAAATTAATCGGCAGTCGTCGCCTTCGGTTTCAAGCAACCTTCCTTCGTC
>DASPJG010000144.1:0-6374 GCA_035628755.1 Pyrinomonadaceae bacterium | reverse complement strand
CTCCGCGAAAAGCTCGGCTGAGCGCAACGCGTAGTAGATACCTTCGCCCGTCACGGGGTCTGCGAAACCGGCGGCGTCGCCGAGCAATGCCCACGAGTCCGAGCCGACGCGGCGCGTGTTCCACGTCTCCACGGCGAGGCCGGGAATACGAGCAGCGTAACGATCAACGGAGCCACGCAATTTTTTTTCAACCTCCGCGCTATGCAAGTCGCCCTCGCTCGAACCTTTCGCCTGCGACAGCCAGAGCGGCGCGTGCGGGTCTTCGCGGATGCGGTAATAGCCGATCATGAATTCCCAGAGCAGCGCATCGAGCGCGTGATGATCGAATGCGTCCTGCGCGGTGGCGATGCCGAACGAGATGTGATCGAGGCGCGGGAACGCCCACGCATACCCGACCCAGCCCGGGAGGAACGCGATGACCGTCGGGGCGTCGTCGCCCTTCGGCAGCGGCGCGCGATAACCAAAGGCGACTTCCATCTCCGCGTTTGGCAGCGCGCCCGCCAGACGGCGTGCGATAGGACTGTTCGCGCCGTCCGCCGCGACGAGCACGCGTCCTTGCCAACGCGCGCCGCTTCGTGCGCGAGCCGTCCAAAACTCTCCCCGGTCGCTTTCAACCGCGACGGAAACACGTTCCGCGATGACACACGCTCCGGCCTGTATGGCGCGGTCGCGCAGGTAGGAATCGAACGCGACGCGCGAATAGATGGCGAATGGCGCATCGAGCTTGAGACGCACGCGCGTGCCCGCGGGCGAGTACATTTCAACTTCTTCTACCGTGCGCCCCATCGCTTCGAGCAGGTGCGGCCAGGCCTTCAACGCCTTTGAAGTGACGCCGCCCCCGCAAGCCTTCGGCTCGCCCGCAGGCCGCCCGTCAAACAAAGCGACGCGCACGCCGCCGCGCGCCAAACGCTCCGCCGCGAACGACCCGGCTGGCCCTGCGCCGACGATCAGCGCATCAAATTTCTCACTCTCACCCATTCGCTATAATCTCTTTGTCCCCGCCGTCAGTTGTGGCGCGTATCGTACCTCACTGCGCGGGATGTTATCACGCGCGCACGCTTGTCATGGCGCGCGGGCGGTGTGATAGAATCCCGCCATCCCTCAAAGAGTTTGGTTCGACAGTCGCCGATGCTTCGCACGCGAGGATTTTCAATTCCCCGTCGGCGACCGTTCGGAGCAATCGGGAAGATTTTGCGAACTCACTTGCGTTAGGCGGTGAATATGGCTGGCTCTCTCGTTTTCGTCGGCATCGCTCCGCACCCGCCGATCATGGTTCCTGAAGTCGGGCGGGAAGCCGCCGCCGATGTGCGCGGTTCGATTGATGCGATGCGCGAATTGACCGCACGCATCATCGCGTGCGGCGCGGAGACGATCATTATCATCTCGCCGCATGCGCCGCTCGAAGCGCGCGCCTTTGTCGCTTACCACGAACCGGAACTGCGCGGAGACTTCGCCAACTTTCGCGCGCCGCAGGCAACCGTCAGCGCGCCGCTCGATCTTGAACTCCTCGAAGCTATAACTTCGTCCGCCGCCGAGCATGGCTATCAACTTGCGCCTCTCAAGGGTTATGAACTCGATCACGGAACCGCCGTGCCGCTCTACTTTCTTTTGCGTAACGGCTGGCGTGGCCGCGTCGTCGCACTCGGTTATAGCTTTCTGTCAAACGAAGATCACTTGCGCTTCGGCGAATGTGTCAGGCGCGCGGTCGAAGCGTCCGGGCGCACCGTTGCGTTTGTCGCGAGCGGCGACCTGAGTCATCGCCTGACGCCCGACGCGCCCGCCGGTCATAATCCACAGGCGCATCTCTTTGACGAACAGGTCGTCGCCGCAATCAACGCAAACACGCCCGACGGCATCGTCGCGATTGACCAGAATCTCAGACGCCTCGCCGGTGAGTGCGGCTACCGCTCGATGCTCGTCGCCGTCGGAGCGGAAGACCTGTCGGCACGCGACTGTGAAGTGTTGCATTACGAAGCGCCTTTCGGCGTCGGCTATTTGGTCGCCCAACTGGCGCGGACGCCCCAAACAGCTTATGAGCAGCGAAACTGAAATGAGCGGGCGCAGTGAAAGCGCATACGACACCGAATCTCCCGTGCGCGCCGACAACAGCACGGCGGGCGAAGAAGACCGCTTGCCCGAACTCGCGCGTCGCTCCGTCGAAACTCTGGTGCGCGAGGGGCGCGTGCTGGAGGTTCCGAATGTCTCCCACGATTCTCTGCTCGGCCAGCGCGCGGCATGTTTCGTCTCCATCAAGACCGTCGAAGGGGATTTGCGCGGCTGTATCGGCACGGTCGAACCTGTCAGGGCGACGCTCGCCGAGGAACTAATCCACAACGCCATCAGCGCGGCAACCCGCGACCCCCGTTTTTTACCAATCGAGATTTCCGAACTGTCCCAACTGCGTTACTCGGTTGACGTGCTCTCGCCGCCCGAACCGGCGCGGTTTGAAGAACTCGACCCCAAGATTTACGGCCTCATCGTGGAAGATGAGCGAGGTCGGCGTCGCGGTCTGCTCCTGCCCGATCTCGAAGGCGTCGAGAGCGCGGAGCAGCAACTACAGATCGCCGCGCGTAAAGCCGGAATCCCGCCCGGCGCGGATGTAAAGTTGTATCGTTTTCAAGTTCGTCGCTACGGCGAATGAGGAATCATTCTAAATCACAAGCACAAGGAGCAAGATTGACATGGCAGATAACGATCAAAACAACACGTCCCTCGGCGACGCCACAGACGACGATCTGAAACCTGATACCTTGACGGAAAATAACGCGCGGTCGCTCGACATCGGCGCGCAAGGCCAGTTTGCGCCCGGCGGTGTCTACAATCAGCAGGGCGCGACGCAAACCGACCGCATAGATTTAGATGAGCAGACGAGCAGTGCGACGAAGGACAAGAGCTAACTTGACCGACTCGCTCTCTAGCGCGGTAGTTTTACTAAAAGCCTTAGCCCGACATTTCGACGGCGGGCGCGCTATCCATAAGCCTCCCGCCGATGCAGAAACGAAGAGCGCGGTCTCACAACCGCGCTCTTCGTTTCTTGCGTGCGGAGCAGAATTTGGCTCACGCCTTTTATCCTGTTCCGCACATGTTGCTCATTTTATTTTTCAGGGCGGAGGCGTTTTAGAGCACATAAAAAAGCCGCTGCATGCGCGAGTTGCATGCAGCGGGCAATGATCCACAGGAGGAAAGGAAGGCATTTTAAGCGAGCAGGTGCGAAGTGTCAAATTTTCGCCAAGCCACCTCAGATAGACGCCGATTAAATGTCCAGATTCTTCACATCCAACGCGTTGTCCTCGATGAATTTGCGGCGCGGTTCGACGGCGTCGCCCATCAAGACCGTGAAGATTTGGTCGGTTTCCACCGCATCGTCAATCTTAACCTGTAAAAGCGTGCGCTTTTCCGGGTTCATCGTGGTTTCCCAAAGCTGCTCGGGGTTCATCTCGCCGAGACCTTTATAGCGTTGGATAGTTAAATCCTTCTTCGCCGTAGCCAGCACCCGTTCCAGCAACGCCTCGCGCGTCTCGATCTGCTCGCTTGTGCCGTTTTCGCCGAAGACGAAAGGCGCGGCCAAACTTTCGTCCAGAACCTTGTGAAGTTCGACGGATTTTTGAAACTCCACGTGGCTGGCTAGATTCCAGTCAATCAACACTTTAGTTCCACTCGAAGCTATCGTTTCGATTGACCACAGCCCATGCTCCTCGTCCGTCAATAAATCCGTGCGATAGCCCGCTTTGGCAAGTTGTCCCTCAACCGCGACGAGGAGTTCCTTGCTCTCATTCTGGAACATGCTACGGAGGTTCGAGCTTTTCTCACGACGCAAGACGCCTTTTCGCCCGGCAAAGGCGTTTAGCAGGGTAGAAAGCAGGCGTTCATCATTACCCAGACGGCGCACCAGCTTCTCGCAATATCGCTTGTACTCAACCATCTGTTCCAGAGAACGCGCTAAATCTTTCCCCTCGATCATCGTCCCGTCGCCGGACTTCACCTTCGCCTCACTGGTGGCCTGCCGCATGAGATAACGCACCATCGAGCGTTCGTCCTTGATGTACTCCTCGCGCTTACCTCGTTTCACTTTAAACAACGGAGGCTGGGCAATGTAAACGTGCCCCGATTCAACGAGTTCCGGCATCTGCCGGTAGAAGAAAGTCAGAAGCAGCGTGCGAATGTGCGACCCGTCCACGTCGGCATCCGTCATGAAGATGATTTTGTGATAACGGAGCCGCCCGAGGTCGAAATCATCTTTACCGATGCCTGTTCCGAGCGCAGTAATAAGCGTTTTAATCTCGGTGTGGCTGAGCATTTTATCGAAGCGCGCCTTCTCGACGTTTAAGATTTTACCTTTTAACGGAAGAACCGCCTGATTCTTCCGGTCGCGTCCCTGTTTCGCGCTGCCGCCCGCCGAATCTCCTTCTACAATATACAATTCACACAGCGTGGGGTCGCGTTCCTGACAGTCGGCGAGTTTGCCCGGAAGCATCGTCGAACCGATGATGCCTTTGCGCACGATCTCGCGAGCCTTGCGTGCCGCTTCGCGCGCCCGCGCGGCGTCCACGGCTTTGCCGACGATCCGCTTGGCGACCGTCGGGTTCTGCTCGAAATATTCCGTCAGACGCTCATTCAGGAACGACTCGACCGCTCCTTTCACGTCCGAATTGAGCTTGCCTTTCGTCTGGCCTTCAAACTGCGGCTGCGGCAGTTTGACGGAAATGACCGCGACCAGACCTTCGCGCACATCGTCGCCGGTCAGAGAACCTTTGAAGTTCTTGGCGAGTCCTGAAGATTGCGCGTAGGCGTTAATGGTGCGGGTGAAGGCCGAACGGAAACCGGAGAGGTGCGTGCCGCCGTCTACCGTGTTGATGTTATTGGCGAATGAATAGACTTTTTCGTCGTAGGCGTCGTTGTACTGGATCGCCACCTCGACTGAGAGCGCATCGCCAACCCGTTCAAAATAGAGAGGCTTATCGTGCAGGACGCTCTTGTTTTTGTTGAGATGTTTGACAAACTCGGCGATGCCGCCTTTGTAATAAAATTCGTGTGAGCGTTCAGGCTCCTCGCGTTCGTCGCGGATGCTGATGCGAATGCCTTTGTTCAAAAAGGCTTTTTCGCGCAGCCGCTCGGAGAGACGGTCAAAGCTAAATTCCGTGACATCGAAGATTGTGGGGTCGGGTTTGAAGGTGATCTTGGTTCCGCGTTTGCGCGTCTTGCCCGTCGCCTCCAATTTCGCCACAGAGATGCCCTGCTTGTATTCTTGCTCGTAAGTCGCCCCATCCCTCCAGATTTCCAGCCGAAGCCACTCAGAGAGGAAATTTACGCAAGAGACGCCCACTCCGTGAAGCCCCCCGGACACCTTGTAGGCGTTCGAGTCGAATTTTCCGCCCGCGTGGAGTTTGGTCATGACGACTTCGGCGGCGGATTTCTTCTCGCCCTTGTGATAGTCCACCGGGATGCCGCGCCCGTTGTCTACGACCGTAATCGAATTATCGAGATGAATGGTGACATCCACAGTGTCGCAGTAACCGGCGAGAGCTTCGTCAATCGAATTGTCCACTACCTCGTAGACGAGATGATGCAAGCCGATGTCGCCGGTCGAGCCGATGTACATCGCAGGCCGCTTGCGCACCGCTTCGCGCCCTTCGAGAACTGTAATCGAAGTTGAATCGTAGCTCATGCTTTTCTTATTCGTGTTGATTGCTGTTGACAAACTGATTCCCTCTTTCTCACTACTATTAACAACTTTTGTCCGATTAAGAACGGTTGCTGAGACGGTTAAAATCGTTCTCGATTTAGATGCTCGAAGCGCCCTTCGAGGATGTCGAAATCTGGCCGTCGGGAGCGGCTATCAACCCGGCCACGCCGTCTCTTACTTCAAAAATTTCGGCACGCGCGGCGTACTGCTCGACGAGGCTTTCTTTGGAGGTCGTCATGAAGGTCTGGGTGCGTCCTTCGAGATATTCCAACAGTTGATTGATACGTCTCTGATCAAGCTCCGCATCCACGTCATCGAGCAGAAAAACCGGATACTCACTGTGCCACGAATGATACACCGAAATTGCAGCTAAGTCAAGTATTATCAATGCGCTACGCTGTTGACCGGAACTGCCGAAAGAACGTATATCACGCCCGTCAAACAGTAGCTCCAATTCATCTCGATGCGGCCCGATAAGCGAGTAACCGGCGGCCATTTCGGCCTGCATGCGAAACTGCAAACGCTCCGCCAACAGAGTTTCGTAGTCGCTTAAATCGCCCTTCCCTTCAAGCGAAGAAATGTAGCGCACGGTCACCTCTTCACGCCCGAACAGGCGGCGTTCGAGAACGGCGTTGATGCGTTCGACATAATCTATCCGTGCGCGATGAATTGCCGCACTCAAACCGATGAG
>DASPJG010000143.1:0-2507 GCA_035628755.1 Pyrinomonadaceae bacterium | reverse complement strand
CCGTACAAGATGTACGCCCCGACGATGGAGACGAGGACGTAACGGGAGTACAACCACACCAACATACCGGATGCGGCGATAGCGAGGACGGCCAGACGCGTGCTGCGCCTTCCGATGCCGACGGTTTTAAAACTCGTATAGCGAACCGTGCTCACCATTAAGACAGAGAGGAGCGCAATTGCGCCCATCAACAGCCCACTGTAGACGGCTCCGCGTTCAACTCCATGAAACGACAGCGGCGAGGGCGAGAAATGTACGAGCGCGGCGATGAAGCCTCCGGCCATAGGAATCGGAAGGCCGACGAAGTTCTTCTTGTCAACTTTGACCAACCCCTCTGCGAGCACGCGCGGTCGCGTCGCTTGAACGTTAAACCGCGCCAGCCTGAACGCTCCGCAAATCAGAAACATGAAGGAAATAAACCACCCCAACTTATGCGCGCTGCTCCCTTGGGCAAAAGCTGAACCATAGCCCCAGGCGTAGGCGAGGACAGCCGGCGCGATACCGAAAGTCACGACATCGGCAATCGAATCGAGTTGCACGCCGATTTCGGTAGTGGTTTTCGTAAGCCTCGCGATACGCCCATCCAGAGCATCAAAGACCACTGCCCAGCCAATGGCGAGAGACGCGTTGTCGAAGTGAGAAGTGGCCTGGATAAGCTCGGCCTCCGTGCCTCCTTCGAGTAATTGAAACCCGCGCAAGGCTCCCATCACAGCGAAGTAACCCATGCCGATGTTCGCCGCAGTGAAGGCGGAAGGGATCAGGTACAGGCCTTTGCGGATGCCGCGACGCTCGTTCCGAAGCGTCGCGGCATCTCCCATTTCTTCTCGCTCTGTGCTCATCCTCGCAGCCTCCCGATCACACTCACACCGCCCCGCACCCGGTCTCCGACACGCACGCTGACCTCCACCTCCGGCGGGAGCACCAGATCGGTGCGCGAGCTAAACTTGATCAAGCCGAACCGCTCTCCTAAATTCACCTTCTCGCCCTTACGCTTCCAACACACGATGCGGCGCGCAAGCACGCCCGCAATCTGTTTGCAGACAACGGTCATCCGTTCCCCACGGATCGTCAAGGCGTTCTGCTCGTTGACGACGCTTGCTTCCTCGCGCGTGGCTATCATGAAACGCCCCTTCGTGTAGGCGACATCGACGATTTCCCCTGCGATGGGGGCGCGATTGACGTGCACGTCGAAAACGGAGAGAAAGATGCTTACGACCTGTGGTGACTGTGGATCGTTCGGGATAACCTGGGCCACCCTCGTCACGCGTCCGTCGGCGGGGGCGACGATGATGTTTTGCTCGGAGAGGGGTGCGCGTTCCGGGTCGCGGAAGAAATAGGCCATGAAGAGGGCGAGCAGCAGCAGCGGAACTGCGACATACCAATAACCTGTGAGAGCCGCCAGCAAAGCCGCCGCAAGCGGGACTAGGACAAATGGGATACCGTCTCTTATCACGTTTCAATCCTGTTCTTCGTGAGCGTTGCGGGAAAATGAGAAAAGGGACGCACGTATTTTCATATTACGGCGTCCCCTCCCTTATCTTTTAAAACTATCTACGAATCTGCGGGTATGCCCGGTGCTTCTAGTGCGCGGACTCTTCGCTTTTCTGGTGACGAAGCATGATCTCGTGCATCTGATCTTTAACGGCCAGCTTTTTCTTTTTCAGGGTGATCTCCTCCAACTGCTCCTCGTCGTTCGGGTAAGCGAGAGAAGTTAGTTCGCTGAGACGCGCCTCGTAGCGTCCGTGCTCACGCGCCAATTCGCGAAACTCCGGGTCGTTCATAATCAATTCTTCTCTCAAGCTGTCCGTGTTGGTCAATTCCATTTCAGGGAAGCCTCCTTTTGGCAGATGCGTTCTGGTGGTGTGAACCTGTTCGCGTTCAAGACAAGACGTTGATGCCCTTCCCGCGTTTATGATTTCGATGGGAAAATGGTAGCTAAAAACCGCGCTTGAATCAAGTGGGAGATTTCAGCGAGGCGCGCATCAGGAGCGCGTCCTCCGGTGGCTCGCGGTAATACTGCCGCCGCCTGCCGACGACTTCAAAACCGTATCGCCGGTAAAGCGACTGCGCCGCAACGTTGCCCGCACGCACTTCGAGGATGGCCGCGCGCGCTCCCTGCCGCACGGCAGCCGCGACGGCGTTCTGCATGAGCGCGTTGCCGATGCCGCGACGGCGCGCGGTTTCGTGAACACCGATGTTGTTGATATGCAACTCTTGTGCGGAGACTCTCGCGCTGAGAAAACCGTAGAGAGCGTGTCCGGTCAGCTTATCGGCACAGGCGCGGCGCGCGACGATCATGATCGCTTCGGGGCGCAACAGTTCGGCATAATAGGAATCCCAGCCCCACAGGCTCAGGCGGCAGGCCTCTTCGATCTCGACGACCTCCAGCAGGTCGTGCGCCGTCATCGGCTCGATTTCGTAATCGCTGTGCTTCGGTTCGGCGGCGAGGTCTACGCTCGACATCTCTCGTTCAACTCCGCATCTGACAGACGCACATAGAGCGCCTG
>DASPJG010000142.1:0-4057 GCA_035628755.1 Pyrinomonadaceae bacterium | reverse complement strand
TATCGGCGCGATTCTGGGGATGTGGCTGGCGCGGCAGTTGGGGCTGCCCGAGTTGCTGTTGTTGCACGTGGGGGGCAAAAGTTTTCCGGTGGTCTGGTCGATCATCGGTTCCGCGCTTTTCGTCGCCGTCATCAGCCTGCTCACGCGCGGGCGGCGCGGGTAAACGAGTTCATGCCTCTTTAGTGATTGATTTGTAACGGGCGCGCGCTAAAGTCTCCCCTCGCAAAACTTCATTCCGAGGATTTTTCCGTTTTTTCGTATGACTTCCGCTCCAACTACATCCGATGCGGCGAAAGCCGCACCCGATCTCAAATATTTTCGTGAGCGTTACCCGTTGACAGTGGCAAACTTCGGCGCGCTCGGCGAGCGTGAAAACTACCTGCGGCGCATCTGGCTGACGGAGCGACGCTGGCAGGAGACTTTAGAGAACCAGCAGCGCGCGGCGCGCGAGGCGGTGGTGCGCGGCGCGCCGCCCGCCAATCTGGCGGTGGAGGGCGAGTTCGAGATCATTTACGCGGGCGGCGTGCTCGGGTTGCTGCACGCGTCGGTGCTGGCGTCGCGCTTCAAACGCCGCGTGATGGTCTTCGACGCAGGCACGGTCGGGCGCGAGGGCGGCGGGCGCGCCTGGAACCTATGCGACGAGGAACTGGATGAGTTTGAGCGCGCCGGGCTGTTTACGAAGGCCGAGATCGAGGGGGCTGTGCTCAACCGTTACCGTTCGGGCTTCGTCAAGTTTCACGACGCGGCCTCGCGCGTGAAGACGCCGCCGCTCTGGATGGAGAAGGTGCTCGACGTGGCCGTGGACGCGGACAAGCTGTTGGGGCTGGCCGCCGCGAAAATCCGCGCGCGCGCCGGGGAAGGCTCCGCCCTGTTTGAGAACCTGCGCTTCGTGCGCTCCTACGTGGAAGCGGATCGGGTCTGCGTCGAAACGGAAGACGCGCGCGGGAGCAGGCGTCTGTTTGCGGCGCGGCTTTTCGTTGACGCGATGGGGGCGCATTCGCCCGTCGCGCGGCAGTTCGACGGGGGGCGCGCCTTCACGCACGTCGCGCCTTCGGTCGGCACAGTGGCGCGCGGGTTTGCGCGCGGTGAGGGGACGGACAGAGTTGATTTCAACGTCGGCGAGATTCTGGTGAGCACGGAGGACGCGCGCGACCACCGGCAACTGATCTGGGAGGGCTTCGGCGGCAGCCCGGCGCGCGACGAGTATGCGACGCGCCTCTTTTTTTACGACGCCGTTGATTCGCCCGCAGACAAGTCTCTGCTCGCCCTCTTTGAGCGTTACTTTGAGGGCTTGCCGCGCTACAAGCGTGCGGGCGCGCAATGGCGCGTCGGGCGGCCTTTGTTCGGCTACGCGCCGGGCGTGACGCGGCGCGGCTGGCCGAAGACGCGCTTGCGCATGGCGGAAGACCGCGTGATGCTCGCGGGCGACGCGGCGGGCGTCATCAGCCCGCTCGCCTTCTCCGGCCCCGGCGCGGGCGTGCGTAGCCTGCGGCGGATCACGCACCTGACCGACCTCGCTCTCGCCGCCGACCTGCTCGACGCGCGCGCGCTCTCCGAGATCAACGCGCCCGCGCCGCGCGTGCCGCAGATGTCCGGCCTCGCGGAATTTTTGCGCCCCGCGCCGCAAGGCCAGCCCGCAAACGTCAACGAGACGCTGAACGCCGTGATGGCCGCACTCCACGAACTGGACGTGCGCGTGCGCCGCGAACTGTTTCAAGATTGCATGTCGTTCGGCGCGCTCAAGAGCCTGCTTGGCCGCACGGCCAAACTCTACCCGCGCATCTTCCAGCGCGTGCGCGAACACCTCGGCGCGCGCGGCACGTTCTGGTGGCTCGCCAACATCGCCGAGGCCGCTTTCAGCGAACGGCGCGGGCGCGGCGCGGCGGGTGAGGAAATCAACGACGCCGAGAGCGCGCACGCGCCCGCCGAAGAGTTCGCGCGCTACGTCGCCCGCTACCGCAAAGATCGAGAGGCGGGCGCGTCCGACTAGAACGCGCCCGCCTCTGTCTCTCTCCGGCGCGGCGGCGGGACGGCTGTGAAATTCAGTCGCCCGCCGCCGCGCTCTATCATTTGTAGGTGATGGTGATCTTCGCGTTTTTGTTCAGAGGGATCGGCGTGCCCCCGTCAATCTGCAAACTGATGAGATTAACGTTGTCGTTCTTGAAATCCTTGCTGTCGCCCGTCTGCTGGTTGAAGTTCGGCGGGACGACGATGTTCACCGAGCTACCGCCCTGAACGATGATGGGGGGATCGCCTTCGGAAGCGAGAGGATTCTGGTTGCTCATGTTGATTCTCCTTATACAGTTGAGGTCTGTTGAGGTTTGCGGTGTGAGGTGCGATAAAGTCTGCGCATCACGTCGCCACGTTTGACGCATAAGGACGGAGCGAGGGGGCGTGCCTTGAGTACAACTTTTCCCCGCGCTCCATCGGTTGTGGCGGCTTGCACGTACCGGCTTAGCTGGAAGTTTCCGAGCCGCCGCCTTGAATGATGATCGGGGGATCACCCTGGGCTGCTGCGGTGTCGGACGCATCAGCCGGCATGGAGGTAGCAGTTGAAGATTCCTCTTCCGTCTCCTGCTCCTGCATTTCGTCTTCGTTATCGCTCATATCCCTTTTCCTTTCGCGAAGAAGTTAAGAAACAAATTTACCGGACGTTGGCGGAGAGCCCGCCGAGTTGCGTGCGACCAAATTTAACGTCCGGCCTTTCCTGATAGACGCTGAAAACTTCTGCCCCCCATTTCTGCTGGAGTTCTGCCAGCACGTTCGTTGCGCGGGACGCGTAATCACTCACCGCTTCCGGGTTTCCCCCCCGCTGGCTGGCGCGCGCCGCGACTAACAATGCCCGCCACTCCGAAGCCTTTTGTCCGAAGCGCGCGAAACTGGCCTGCGCTTCCTGCGCGTTGGCGAGCGCGCCCGCAGCGTCGCCGCTTTCGAGCAGGGCTTCGGCAAATGCGAGTTGGGCGTTGGAGATGAGCCACGGGTCGCCTACGCCTTGGGCGGTCGTCAGGGCGTCCTTGCACGCGGCGACCCCGGCGGCACGCGCGCCCAATAACGCCTGCGCCAGCCCGGAGACGCGCCGCCCTTCGATAAAGGTCGTTTTGTTTTGCTCGCCCGCCGCCGCGAGCGCCTGCTCGGCTTTGGTTTTGGCTTCGGCGAAGTCTCGCTGGCTCAGAGCCATGTGCGCTTCCGCCAGATAGATGTAGGCCAGCAACTCTTTATTACTTCCACCCGGTTTTTCGGCGATGACGCGCGCCTGTTGAAACATCGAACGCGCCTCGTCATACCTGCCGAGCGGCCAGAGTGCGTCGCCGCGATTGTATAAGCCGTAGCTGCTGCGCAGTTCGTTGTTGAGAGACTTGTAAATCTTGTAGCTCTCATCGAAATAGTGGAGCGCATCCAGATACTTGTCTTGTTGAAGTAGCACATTGCCGATTTCCGAACGCGCCTCCGCCGCAAGCGAGAGGTCGCCCGCTTCCTGTGCGAGTTGGAGCGTCTGCTGGAACGCGCTCAACGCATCATCGTAATTGCCTTTCTGACGTTTGGCGCGACCGAGAAGGGCGATGGCCTGCGCCGCCTCTTTCCGGTAGCCGCCCGATTGATAGAAGTCGAGCGCCTGTTGAACGTAGCGAGTGCCTTCTTCCGTCTTGCCCTGTTGGAGGTAGAGGCTGCCGAGATTGACGAGCGCCTTGGCCGCGTAGCGCGAGGCGTTGCTGCGCTGCGCGAACATCAGCCCCTGCTTCAAGTGCTTTTCGGCTTCGGCGTAATTGCCCAGCCCCATGAAGGTAGTGCCGAGGTCGACGAGGCTGAGCGCGACCAGATTCTCCATCCCGTTGGCGCGCGCCAGTTCGACCGCCTCGCCCGCGTAGGCTTGCGCCGCTGCCGGGTCGTTCTTATTCGTGGCGACCGCGCTCAACTGCAACAGTATGTTGATGCGCTGTGACAGGTTGCCGCCCGCCTTTGACATGTCGAGCGCCTGCCGCAACTGCGCTTGAGCCTGATCGAGATTGCCGACGGTGCGCGAGAGATAGCCGCGACGGTAGAGCACTTCGGTCTGGCC
>DASPJG010000141.1:0-3826 GCA_035628755.1 Pyrinomonadaceae bacterium | reverse complement strand
GCGGCGATGCCTTCCGTCAACCCGGCGGCGAGAGGTTGCGCGTGCGAGGATTTTTGTTCGGCGGGCGCGGCTTTACGCGCCGGGCGACGAGGGGAGTTTTGGGCGTGCGCCGTCAGGTTTGCCCAGCCCGCCGCGCCGCAGGAAGCATTGAAGAGCGCAGCCGCGAACAACAGCTTGGACGGATTGGACAGCAGGCGTTTCATAAATCTTCAGGGCGCGGAAATGATCCGGCGTGGAAGGCTCAATAAAACGAGCGGCGCGGGAAGAGCGTATCGCACTGCTCCCGCGCCGCTCGCTCTAAATCAGCAGCAGTTCCGGCTTAGAAGATAAACCGGATGCCGGCCTGCATCTCACGCGGACGATACCCTTGATCCGAAGTCACGAGACCGAAGATGCCGCTCGCGATGTTCTGTTCGTCGCCGCCGAGGAAGAAGCGATGACGGTTGAAGAGGTTGAAAATCTCCAGACGAAGTTCGAGCGTGGTCGTCTCCGTCACGCGCGTCTTCTTCAGGATGCTGAAGTTCTCGCTGTAGAAAGGCAGCGCGCGGGCATTGTCGAGCACGGGCGGCGCGGTGCCGAAGAAGCGGTTCGGGTTGCTGTAAAAATTGGCGTAGTCGGTCGAGCCAATCGGCGCATCCACGGCGAAGAAGTCCGGCGGCGCGGAGAAGGCCGCCGGGTTGACGAGACGATAGTTGGGGTCGCTTCCCGGCCCGGTTTCCGAAGTGAAGATCGGCTGCCCGGTCAGGTTGGGGCGCAAGTTGCCGAACGTGCCGGTGAGAGTCAGGAAGCGGCCAGCGTTGCCGCCGCCGAAGCGGATCGTGAGCGGCGGGCCTGACTGGTAGCGATGGATACCGCTGAACTGGAAGCCGCCGAAGAGTTTGTCCATGATGCCGCCCTGATTGAGGAAACGCTTGCCTTTGCCGAAGGGCAGTTCATAGATGTAGTTGAAGACGAAGACGTGCGGGATGCTGTTGTTGGAAACCGTCCGCAACGATCTGCGGTCGGAGGCGTTCTGCAAGACGCCGCCGAGCGGTGTGCCGCCGAAGAGGTCTTCCGCCGCATCGGTGATCAGCTTCGAGAAGGTGTAGGACGCGCCGAACTGCATGCCCTGAGAGAAGCGGCGGTCGACTTTGACCTGCGCGGCGTTGTACCAACTGCGCCCCTGACTCTCCAGAATGTTGCGAACGTTGCCATACTGCGGGAAGGCTCTGAGCGATTGCGCGACGCTGCCGTTGAAGCCGGGGAAAACCGCCGCGTTATTGGCCGGAAGGGTCACCCCGACGCTGGCCGCATAAGCCCGGTCGGTATCCGTCACGTCGGCCAGAGGTTTTTCCAGCAGCGGCCCGCCGAGTCTCAACTGTTCGAGCGTCAGCGCGTTCAGGCGGCTGAAGTTAGAGCGCAGGCGCGTGCCGCGATGGCCGATATAACCGATGGAGACGGCAAACTTATAGGGCAACTCGCGCTGCAAGTCCAAGCTGTACTGGAGCGTGCGCCCCGTCTTGAAATCGCGCGAGAACAAGTCTACGTCCGAACCGATAAACTGGCCGTTCGGATCGACCGCCGGGATCGGGCGATAGCTGCGCAGGAAGAGATTGGGGTTCGCGTCGGCTCCGCCGTTGATGCCGGGGCCGCTGTCCGTGTTGTAGCCGCGCGTGCCTTCCGTGAGGCTGTTGCTGCCTTCGAAGCCGTAGAGAATGGGAGCGTAGTAGAGACCCGCGCCGCCGCGCACGACCGTCTGGTTGTTGAATGAATAGGCAAAGCCGAAACGCGGCCCCCAGTTCGTGCGGTCGGGTTTGGCGAGCGTTTCAAACTCGGCTTGCAGACCGCCCTGTCCGGCTGCGCCGACGAGCGCGCCGCGACGACCGCCCGCCGCCGGGTTCGGGACGTTCGGGTCAAAGTTGCGGAAACGGTCGCGCGCTTCCGAACGCAGCCCCGGCAGGTCGTAGCGCAGCCCGACGTTGATGGTCAGGTTGGGTCGAACTTTGATGTCGTCCTGAATGAAGTAGGAATGTGAGAACTGACGCCAGCCCGGGTCAATGGACTGGACGCTGTTGAAGGAGAATTCGGTCGCGCCCGTGATGAGGCTGGCGATCGGCCAGCCCTCGTTGTTCGGGCAGCAACCGTTGCTCGTCTGGTTGTTCCTGAAATTGAACTCGCCGCCGGGGTGAATTGCCTGATGTACGTTGAATTGCTGCGAGCGCAGGTCGCCGCCGAACTTCAAGGTGTGGCGTCCTTTAACGTAGGTCAGGAAGTCGGAGAACTGCGCGGCGTTGTCGCCGAGCACGTCGCTGAAGAAGGTGGAGCCGATGGGGTTGTAAGCGCGCGGGTCGGTGGAAGTGACCGGGTCGCCGTAGCCGGGGAAGCCCGCAATCGGAAAGGCTTTATTCTGCGTCGAATTGGAGCGGAAACCGAGCGAGCGCGGGTCGAAGCCTTCGGTCGTATTCTGGTTGGCGACCTCATAGCGCGTGAAGCCCGTGTTGAAGTGGTTGAGCAGCGTCGGGCTGAAAGTGTAATCGTGCTGCAAACGGACGAAGTGCGATTTGAATGACTGCTGCCACACTTCCGCCGAGATGAAGGGTTCGGGGAAGCGCGTGAACCCGCCGGGATTAAACGCGCGGCCTTTGAAGCCCTCCTGTTTGCGGTAAGAATAGCTGATCCCGAGGCGTTGTTTGTCCGAGACGATGTAATCAATTTTGCCGAGGGCTTGATTCATCGTCGTCGGGTTGGTCGAAACGGCGCGATAGTTGTGGAAGACGCCGTCGCGGGTGGGAGCCGGGAAGGCTTGCAGGATATTGAAGCCGACCGGGTCGATAATTGACTCTCCTGTCGGCAGACGGAAGAGGTCAATGCGGTTGCCGGGGATCAGGGTGCGCGTGCCGGGCGTCGCCTGAATCGGGGTGCCGTCGGGCAGGAACCCGGCAATCGGGCTATAGAGATTGACGGGGCCGCCGAAGAATTGCAGCACGTAAGGGTCGGTCAGCAACTCGCCGAAGTCGCCCTGACGCATCCTCAACGTCGGCACAGTGATGTCCACCGATTCGCTCTCGGCGAAACGATAGCCGTTGTAGTTGAAGAAGAAGAAGGCGCGATTTTTGCCGCTGCGCAGGACGGGGCCGCCCTCGCCGAAGTTCGGCAGGTAGATGGGGCCACCGATGTTGAAGCCGAAATCGTTTTGATGGTTGCGCGGGCGGGGCAGATTCGGATTACCGGCGGCGTCCTCTCCCTGCGAGTTGCGGAAGAAGCTGTTGGCGTTGAAGGCCTCGTTGCGGTGCAGTTCGTAAGCCTCGCCGTGAAACTCGTTGCCGCCCGATTTGACCGTGAAGTTGATGATGCCGCCCGAAGAGTTGCCGAACTCGGCGGAGAAGCTGCTCGTGCTGATCGTGAATTCCTGAAAGGCGTTCGGGCCGGGAGCGACTTCGGAGAAGAACGTGCCGTTCTGCGCGCGCCGCGTCGCCGCGCCGTCGATCAGGATTTCCGTGCCCAAGCCCTGCCCGCCGCTCACCCTGAAGTTTGAGGCGTTCGTGCCGTTCGTGCCCGCACCGGCGGTCACGTTGCTGTCGAGGAAGATGAAGGCGATGGGCGTGCGCCCGCCGGACTCTGCGCTCACGGCGAGCGGGAGTTCTTTGACCTGCCGCTCGTTGACGTTGGTCTGGCGCACGGGCGATTCGGTTTGGATGACGGGCGAGCTTTCTTCCGTCACCGTGACCACATCGCTGATCGCGCCCACTTCGAGCGTGAAGTCAGCACGACGCGTCACCTGCACGGCCACCTTGAGGTCTTCGATGGCCGCCGTCTTGAAACCCGCAGCCTCGACCGAGAGCCGGTA
>DASPJG010000140.1:0-2450 GCA_035628755.1 Pyrinomonadaceae bacterium | reverse complement strand
GCACCTGTCCGAGCGGCGCGAGCCGGCGCATCTCGATCAGCTTGACCAGCCCGATCTCCAACTGGTAGCGCGGGTGCGCGCCCTCGCGAAGGCGCTGCTCCGTCTCGGTCAGGCTGTGAAAGGCGCGCACGAGATCGGACTCCGAAAACTCGTTCGCCGCGCGCGCGAGTTCCCGCCGTTCGGCCTCGTCGGCGTCCACCGATTCCGAGTCCGCGCCCGCGACTTTGACGACGAGCAGGTCGCGCAGGTGCGCGAGCAGGTCGCGGCAAAAATTCCTGAGATCGTGCCCGCGCGCGGTGAGATCGTCCACGACCGCGACGGCCTCGCGCGCGTCGCCCGCCGCAACCGCGCGCATCACGCGCGAGCGCAACTCCGCGCCCGCGATGCCGAGCGCGGCCTCAACGTCGGCCGTCTCGATCCCGCCCTCGCTGAAGCTGATCACCTGATCGAAGGCCGACTGCGCGTCGCGCATAGAGCCTTCACCGGCGCGCGCGATCTCGCGCAGCGCGTCGTCTTTGATTTTGATCTTCTCGGCGTCGGCGATCAGCCGCAGCCGCTCGGCGATCTTCTGCGTCGCGATGGTGCGGAACTCGAACTGCTGGGAGCGCGACAGGATCGTGTCCGGGATTTTGTGCGACTCGGTCGTCGCCATGATGAACGCGACGCGCGGTGGCGGCTCTTCCAACGTCTTCAGCAGCGCGTTGAAGGCCGCGCCCGAAAGCATGTGCACCTCGTCGATGATGAAGACCTTGAAGCGGTCGCGCGCCGGGGCGATGCCGATGTTGTTGATGATCGCCTCGCGCACGTTATCGACGCCCGTGTTCGACGCGGCGTCGATCTCAAGCACGTCAATCGAGCGGCCCTCGGCGATCTCGCCGCACGAAGGGCAGGCTTCGGGGTCGCCGAAGCGGCACGGCGTCGGCGTGGGCTGTTTCGACTTGTGGCAGTTGAGCGCCTTGGCCAAGAGGCGCGCGGTGGTGGTCTTGCCCACGCCGCGCGCGCCGGAGAAGAGGTAGGCGTGGTGGAGGCGGTCGTGCTCGATGGCGTTGCGGAGCGTGCGCGTGATGTGCTCCTGCCCCGTCACCTCCTCGAAGGCTTGCGGCCGCCATTTCCGGGCGATTACTTGATAAGCCATGTACTTATTTCTACTGTCTTTTCGAGCGCCTATTTCTACTTTGCAAACCCTTAACCTCTTTGACCGAATAGCGGCTTACTTCAACCCAGTACATCGAGCCAAGCCTAATACTGGGGTGGAGGCGGGATTCGGGTTCGGATACCGACAGTGCGTTGAATTTGAAGTATAGCCTGACCGTCCGTACGCCCTCGCCTTCGTTCGCAGGCGCAAACACCCACTGCTGCGCGGCCTGCACGGCGGCCCGCCTTAATAGTGGATGGCCAGCCACAGGTTTTGCTGAAGTGACCGCGCCCGCGCCGTCCAACTTTGTCTCGACAATAACAACTCCGCTTCGCTCCACCTCAGACCGGCCTACGATCATGGTCGGGTAAACGGGAACGACGGCCTCAACTACGTCAGGCGGCTTGGCGGTCGTGGTTTGGGCGTGAGCAGTCGCGTCGATGATCGTGCACGCGGCGAGGAATGCGAGCAGTGAGGCGACTTTTGCTCGTATGAACATCGCTACCTCTAAAATTTTTCCAGCAGCTCGACGCGGTTATCGAAGGGGTCGAAGAAGGAGAAGCGGCGCACGCCCTCAAGCTGAGGTTCGTCGCGCGTGCGGACGCCGTTCGCTTCGAGAAAGCGCCTCACCTCCTCGACGTTCTCGACTTCAAAAGCCGGGTGACGTTTCGGGCTGGCCGCGCCCTCTTCCGCGCCGACGTGCAACTGGATGTCGGCGATCTCGAACCACAGCCCGCCGCGCGCTTTCAGCACTTCGGGCTTCTCGATCTCGCGCAGTCCCAGCAGCCCCGCGTAGAAGTCGCGCGCGCGGTCTTCCGCGCCCGGCGGGATGCAGATTTGGACGTGGTCTAGTCGCTTGAAGTTGATCTTCACGGCCGCGGAAAAAGGAAAAAGAGTCGCCGCCGGGCGTGCGTCTCAGGTTTTGCGGCGTCGGCGGCGCGTCGGATTGTGCTCCAAACGCGCCCGCTTCGGCAACCTGAAGCGCCGCCACCGTCGCGGCAACTCTTCTTCAAAGTGGCCAGGCTCCGGACCGACCCGCAACACACGCGGCCTTCGCTACCGTTGCTCCGTTCCCGGCCTGGCGGGGTTCACGAGGCGGGCGTTGTGCGGAGCCCGAAGCCTGATAAGTTTTCAACCGCCGCTAGCTTAACATCCCGGCGGCGCGTACTCAAAACGCGGATGCCGCGCGGCCCGCGACTGCGCTACGCCGCGCACCGTGTCGCGCCCCGCCTAGACCGCCGTCTTGCGGTGCGCGACGAGCCGGAGCAGGCCGTTGATCGCGAAGTGCAAAATCAGGTACGCGATGAGCGCGACG
>DASPJG010000139.1:0-2589 GCA_035628755.1 Pyrinomonadaceae bacterium | reverse complement strand
GCCCCGATCCTGATGGCCGTGCCAGTCGAGACGGATGCCGCCGCCCTGTTCCTCGATGATGCTCTTGACGAAGCGCACGACGGCGCGCGTGCCGTCCGGCGTCGAATGCCCCACCGTGTCGCAGACGCAGACCGCGCGCGCGCCCGCGCGGATGGCGGCGGTGTAGAGAGCGCGGATAGTGTCCGGGTCGGCGCGCGTCGTGTCCTCGGTGACGTACATGACGGGCAGCCCTTCGGAGACGGCGAAATTGACGGCGTCTTCGGTGAGTTGCAGCAACTTTTCGAGCGTCCAGTCTTCGGCGTAGAAGCGCACGGGCGACGAGCCGATGAAGGTGCAGGCTTCGATGGCGATGCCTGCGCGCTGCGAGATTTCGGCGATGGGGCGAATGTCGTTCTGGTGCGTGCGCGCGGCGCAGTTCGGGCGAATTTGCATTCGCTGTTCGACGATCTCGCGCGCGAGCCGTTCGACGCCCGCCGCGTGTGTCCCGCCCGCGCCCGGCAGGCCGATGTCCGCCGTGTCAATCTTGAGGTCTTCCATCAGGTGCAGGAGTTCGAGCTTCCGCTCGACCGAAGGCTCGCACACGGAGGGCGATTGCAGGCCGTCGCGCAACGTCTCGTCGTCAAACCCGATGTGGCGTCCGGGCGCAGGGTGCGACGGCGCGATGCTGTTCCAATCGTAGATCAATTCACTTGCGGGCACTTCTACTCACCTCCGTTGTACGGGAAAATTTCGCGCGTTCGATGGCATGTACAGGATGGTTGAATTACAACAAGGGGCGTGGGGAAAGTCAAGCAAGGCTGCTCCGGGGAGAGGCGTCCGCCCCGCGCGCGGCATCCGGCGGGTCGCGCCCTTTTGACTCTGCGGCCAACTCTGTTATAGCCTTCGTCGCACTTCAGTAGTGACGAGCGACGACGCGTCTCCCGCCCGTCAAATCCCGCTCACGTGAAGGTGTCCGGCGACGCAGTAACCGGCTACGGCGAAGCCGGCTGCATGTGACTCTCCGCCGACTATTTTCAGACCAGACAGGAATTGTTCACGGCATGGATGAGTTTATCGCACAGGGTAACGACGAACACTTGAGCATTCTGCACCGCACGACGCCGGGCTGGATCGAGGTGATCGCCGGTTCGATGTTTTCCGGCAAGTCCGAAGAGTTGATCCGCCGCCTGCGCCGCGCCAAGATCGCGCGCCAGCGCGTGCAGGTCTTCAAGCCGCTCATCGACAACCGCTTCTCGCGCGACCACATCGTCTCGCACTCCGAGATGCGCCACGAATCGGGCGTGGTCGAAACCGCCGCCCAACTTCTCGCGCAGGTGGAAGAGGCGACCGACGTGGTCGGCATAGACGAAGGCCAGTTCTTCGACAACGAACTCGTCTCGGTTGCCAACCAACTCGCGCGGCGCGGCCTGCGCGTCATCATCGCCGGTCTCGATCAGGACTACACCGGGCGTCCCTTCGAGCCGATGCCGCAGCTTCTCGCCGTCGCCGAATACATCACCAAGACCCACGCCATCTGCGTCCGCTGCGGCCAGCCCGCCAACTACTCACAGCGCATCGTCAACGTCGAAGGACAGGTGGTCGTCGGCGCAGCCGACTCCTACGAAGCGCGCTGCCGTCGCTGCTTCGTCCCGCACGCGGACGCGCCCACACAGTACGTAGAGACGACGGGCTGAACGCGCCCGACTACCCGAAGCCATAATTTTAACGTCCTCTCACTTCGCGCCTGCACGCGCGGGAGAGATAATCCCAAGCGCGCAGGCGCGAGGGAGAGCGGTCTTCCCGTTCGCCTGTCGTGGCATGGTGTGGCAACTCGCCTGCGCGCCGGTTGAATCACATGCAAGAACCTTCCGCGATCCTCGTTCAACGGATGAACCCCAGATGTGTTCGCTGTTTCCGTCACGTTGCTAACGAGGAGTATCGAGATGAAATCCCAAACGATGTTCAAGGTTTTGGTAGTCGCTCTGCTGGCGGTCGCCGTGCCGCTCGCTCTGTTTGCACAAGGGACGCATCGCCGCCCGGCGGAGCAGCAGGCGCGAAGGCCAGCGGCGGCCACCACTGACGACTACAAAATCTCCGGCCCCTACACGCACAACAACCTCGCGGTTTTTCTCATTCACGGTAAAGACAAGCTCGGCGGCAAGACCTTCCTGACGCTGCAAGAGGCGCTCAAACAGCGGAAGGTCGTCGTCTACCAAACCAAAAACGTCAATGAGTTGGCGATTGAAAATTTGTCGAGGTATGAAGAGGTGTACGTCCAATCGGGCGACATCGTGAAAGGCGGGCAGCAGGATCGCATGCTCGGCGTTGACCTGATCGTGCCGCCGCGTTCGGGCAGGATTTCGATTGCGGCCTTCTGCGTCGAGCAGGGACGCTGGCAGAAGCGCGGCAGCGAAGAAGCGACGCGCTTCAGTTCTTCGACCGAACGCGTGGCGACGCGAGAATTGAAGATCGCCGCGAACAAGACGAAGTCGCAGGGCGAAGTGTGGAACAAGGTGGCGGAGGCGCAGAGCAAGCTGAGCGCGAACCTCGGCGCGCCCGTCGCCGCCCCCGTATCGAAGTCGAGTTTTCAGTTGACGCTCGAAAACCGGC
>DASPJG010000138.1:0-3382 GCA_035628755.1 Pyrinomonadaceae bacterium | reverse complement strand
CGTGAATCATTCGCGGCGGGCGTTATTTCCGCCATGCCGGGCGGCAACCGCCGACGGATTCGCCGACAACCTAAAAACATGATGCGTACATCGAAGTAAAAGGTTAAACTCTGGCGCGTTATACAAACGTGCTCTCAGCGTTTACCCCCAGACCGCTCGGAGAATTGTTTTTTATGACGATGCTGGAACGTCTCGGCCAACGTTCGAAACCTTTTCTGATCATTCTCGGTCTCCTCCTCGTCATCCTGCAAAGCGTCATCAACTACCTGACCGGCCCCGACATCGCAATCTACATCTTTTACCTGCTGCCCATTTCGCTCGTCGCGTGGCTCGTCGGGCGACGCGCCGCCGCGTTTGTCTCGCTTGCCAGCGCGGCCTGTTATTTTTTCACCGAGCAGACCACAGGCCACTTCGACGCGCGCCCTCTCATTCCCTACTTCAACACGTTCGCCCAACTCGCCGCGTTCCTCTTCGTCACCTATTTCGTCTCCGCGCTCCGCCGCTCGCACGATCAGGAGCGCAAACTCGCGCGCACCGACGATCTCACGGGCGTCATCAACCGCCGCTCCTTCTTCGAGGCGGCGCAGCAGGAGATCAATCGCGCGCGCAGGCATCGCCATCCCTTCACCGTCGCCTACATGGACGTGGACGACTTCAAGTTGATCAACGACAACTACGGCCACAGCATCGGCGACACCGTGCTGCGCAGCGTGACGGAGACGATCAAAAACAACATCCGCGCGATTGACGTGGTGGCGCGGCTCGGGGGCGACGAGTTCGTCATCCTGATGCCGGAGACGGGCGAGGCGGCGGCGGAGGCCGTCGTCGCGCGCGTCCATCAAAACATTATGAACACGATGCGCGACTACGGCTGGCCGATCACGTTCAGCATCGGCGTCGTCACGTGGACGACCCCGCCGCGCACCGTCGACATCATGATCAAGCTGGCCGACGAGGCGATGTACGGAGTTAAAAACGGCGGCAAGAACCGCGTCACGCACCTTAAGCTCTCCGGCGAACCCGCCGTGGCCACTTAAATCATTCCGGCCTTAACTTCTCTTCCTTAGAGACGCGCGCCCTCGCTCCCCTACGTCTCCGCGATGAACACGACCGACATCATCATTCTCTCGCTGCTCATCTTCGCCGCCGCCGCGCTCTATTCTTCGGTCGGCCACGCGGGAGCGTCCGGTTATCTGGCCGCGATGGCTCTCTTCGGGCTTGCGCCCGCCGCGATGAAACCGGCTGCGCTTTGCCTGAACATTCTCGTCGCCACCATCGCCACCTTTCGTTTCGCGCGCGCGGGCTGTTTCCACTGGCCGCTCTTCTGGCCTTTCGCCGTCGCCTCGATCCCGCTCGCCTTCGTCGGCGGCGCGCTCACTTTGCCGACCACGATCTACAAACAGATCGTGGGACTCACGCTGCTCTACGCGGCGGTGCGCCTCTTTCTCTTCACACGCGCAAAGACCGCAGCGGCGGCGACGGCGACGGGCAACGTGCCGCTCGCGCCGTCGTTGTTGCTGGGCGGGCTGATCGGATTTTTGTCGGGGCTGACAGGGGTGGGCGGCGGAATCTTTTTAAGCCCGCTCCTGCTGCTGATGGGCTGGGCTGACACGCGACGCACGGCGGGCGTCTCCGCCGCGTTTATCCTCGTCAATTCAATCGCAGGGCTGTCGGGAAACCTGACCAACTTACAGACGCTCCCCGCCGCGCTTCCCTATTTCGCGCTCGCTGCCGTTGTCGGCGGCGTGATCGGCGCGGAGTTCGGCAGCCGTCGGCTGGCGAGCGTAACGATCCGCCGCCTGCTCGCCGTCGTGCTCGTCGTCGCGGGCGTAAAGATGATTTTCGTCTGACCGTCAAATAGGCGTGAAGAAACTTAAAGCTGCCGACGTTGCCGGTCGGCAGCTTGATGGTGGTGCTTGAGTGCGCGGAAGACGGCGCGAAGAGGACTACTTGATGCCTGCACGGCCTCACCGTCAGTCGTCATCGCTCTTGGATGGCTGCGACGAGTCGGAGATTTTGATGTCGGCTATCGTGTCAACGCCGACGGGTCTGGTGTCGGGCGCGCCGCCGATCATCTCGGCGGCGGTCGTCTCCCCGGCGGTTTCAAGGTCGCCGACCTGGCCGTCGGTTACGTCGGTCTGCGTCTTCGTGTCGTTCGCGTCGTCCACACTCGTCATTCGCCCGGCCTCCTCAATTCGCTTCACACTCCGAGCGGGACTTGCAAAGCCTCCGCGGCTTCGCTCGCCGCCGTGCCGGAGTAAATTTTCTGCGCGTACTCCTGCACCATGCGGTCGCTGTTGAAGGCAGGCACGAGCGTCTCGATGGCGCGTTTCATCATCCCGATCCAGCGACGCGGGATGCCGCTTTCGTCACGCTCGTAGTAGGCGGGGACGACTTCTTCTTCGAGCAGGCGATAAAGCGATTCGGCGTCGCGCACGTCTTCCTCATGGCTGTGGCCTTCCTCTTCCTCCTGCGGTTCGGCTTCGGGATGCATGTCTGCGATAGCCCACCCGTTCGTGCCGTCGTAGCCTTCCGGCCACCAGCCGTCGAGGATGGAGAAATTCAGGCCGCCGTTCATCGCCACCTTCTCGCCGCTCGTGCCGGAAGCTTCCAAAGGACGGCGCGGCACGTTCAACCACACGTCAACGCCCTGCACGAGTTTGCGCGCGATCTCCTGATCGTAGTCTTGCAGGAAGACCGTGCGGTTGATGACCTGCGGGTCAAGTTTCCAGAGTGCGAGTTGCTGCAAAATTTGCTTTGCGCCCTGATCCTGCGGGTGCGCTTTGCCCGCAAAGACGAACTGGACGGGACGCTGCGCATCGTTGATCAACTTCAGCAGGCGGTCGGGGTCGGTCAGGATCAAACTCCAACGCTTGTAGGCCGCAACACGACGCGCGAAGCCGATGGTCAGAGCATCGGGGTCGAACGTCCGGCGCGCCGCTTCGACGAACTCCATACTCTCGCCGCGCTGGAGGCGCGCGAAGTATTGCCGCTCGCGGATAAAGGCGATAAGCTTTTGCTTCATCAGGCGGTGGACGCGCCACAGTTCTTCGTCGGGAATGTTCGCCACGCCGCGCTGCCAGACATCGGCCTCGCACTCGTGCTCTTCCCAATCGGGCGCGACGTGTTTTTCATATAGACCGCGCAGCAGCGGCGAGACCCACGTCGGCGCGTGGACGCCGTTCGTCACATGCGTGATCGGCACTTCGTCAACGCCGCGCGCGGGAAACATCTTCTGCCACAACTCGCGCGACACTTCGCCGTGCTTGCGGCTCACGCCGTTCGTCGTGCGGCACATCTTCAAGGCGAGCGGCGTCAGGCCGAAGAGTTCCTCTTCGTCGCCCGCCTGCACGCGGCCAAGATCGAGAAATTGTTCGTGTGG
>DASPJG010000137.1:0-10796 GCA_035628755.1 Pyrinomonadaceae bacterium | reverse complement strand
AATGTAGGTAATCATTCGACCCGGCACCGTCCAGGTGATGGCGAGGTGGTGCCACTCGTTGGCGTTCCAATCCGCTGACGGGTAACTCTGACCGGCTTCCGAGTCCTCGGCGCCGAGGACGAAGTGGAGGTGTGTGTTCGGGGTCTTGAAGAAGGTCAGCTGGAAGGCCCTGTCGACAGGATTCGAGACGCTCAGAAATGACCGTTGCAGGGGGTCAAGCCTGCCCCAGCGCGGCTTGATCCAGAACTCGATAGTTCCTGCGGGCATGTTGAAGTTGTCCGGCGCCGCGTAGCTCAATAGGTCGGCCCTCTCGATCAGCGCACCCTGACCGACAATCCCGGCCTCGAAGGTGATGCCGGAACTCTCAGTCGGCTTCTCGCCCTGCGCGCCGTCGGGCGAGTTCTCGAAATGGAGGAGCAGCAGCGTATGCTCGTCCACGCCGCCCTGTGCGCGCGCAGGCGTCGCGCCGGCCGCGCTCAGAACCCAGGCGATGAAGAGGGAGCAGATAAAAGTACGTACGAGTGCGTTGGGAACTGTGACGTGGTAAAGCATGGTGAGGTACGATCTCCTTACGGCATGTATAAGCCAGACTCTCTCCGCTCCTGCGAGGCGGGAAGATGCCCTGAGAGGAGGTGAGAAACATATTCCTAGCGGGGCGCGTTTCGAGCACTAATAGTTGGGCCTCAGGGTAAGTTTGCAGGGCTTCTAACTTAGGGCGAAATATCTCCCACTCGCGTCGGTCGACCTCATACCTCTCCTGATCGCGCTGGGCTTTAGTCTTTCGGACCATCTACCAACTCCGTCCCTGAATATCGTGGCTGGGCTGTCTTCGTAATTTAGTCCGGCGGGACGGTCTGCTTCGATTTGCCTGCCGTGATGAGGTAGGCAAAACTTTAGCTGATACCGGTTGGATTGTCGGCAACGGCCTGACGATTGGTAAGACTAATGGCGGCGTCGCAGCAGGCAGGGTGGTCGCGGCATTCGTCCATTGTTGGAGCGTATTGGCGGCTTTACGGGCTTTTGCAAAGACGTTCAGCACGTGAAGAAAGCTGATCCCATAATCGCCCCACGTCGGTTCGGCCTTCCTGTTGATGCGCTCTGTGTGCGCATTAAGTTGCTCGCAGCTACCCCACAGCCCTCGGCCATCGTCGATCAATTCCAGCGTGAGTTTTTCAAATCTTTCTGCGCTCATATATTCCTTCCCGTAACAGCTTAGAATTTTCTCACGGTCTAGGAAACCGATTTGTGCGTATTCTACGCCCCTCTCTTCGAGCGTCAAGAATTTTGGGGTCATTTCCTATGGTTGTCTCACTTCCAAAAATCAATATTCAGTTGGCTTTGCACAAGAAGTCATTCCTGCACAAAAAGTCAACGGTCTGCACAAAAAGTCTTAGGAGCGTTTCGGCTTTGCAGGAATTTTATCGGGTAGGTCTAACTTATCATCTATCAATATATCCGCGCAGACGTTAGCCAACCGCGCGTATTGCAAGACCACGATCAAAGACGGCTCGCGCTTGCCCGTCTCAAATTCCGAGATTTGGCTTGCTACGATCTTTTTGCCTTCAACATTCAGACGCTTTTCTTGTGCAAAGCCACAGCATGGGGCTTTGACCGGCAACCGTGGCGAATTGAAAATAAAGCTAAGACTTCATTAGCAATTACAGCACGTTGCAGCACGTGATTTGCTCTTCTTGCGCAAAGCCACAGCATGGTGGGTGATGTTATCGGACGCAGGGCATTGATGTAGTGGGCGTACAGCATCCTACCGATGGACGCGCTCCGCTATCCGGTCATCTTACGCAATGTGCGCTAAGACTGAATGCTATGGAGATACTGACATTGCAATCTCTAAAGCTCGGCGTGCGGCTGGAACACAGCTACTCCAATCCAGGTCGTGCCATCCTGTCTTCTAGCCTTGATATATGTTTCATCCACGCGTCAAAATGTGTCAACCTGATAGGCGTAGCAATCCCAGCGCTTCTCGAATTCCGGGCTATCGCTTGCCGACGTAATATTCAAAGTAATAAGAAGGGCCATAAAGAGACCGGGCAGCAGGCGAGATGCGCCCTTCGGAAGACCGCGAAAGAAAAAAGATGGCTGAACAAAAACGAAAAAAAATACACTGGTCTGCTGCTTGGGGTGATGCGCGCGAATTGATCTGGACGCATCGCCGCCGTCTCGGCCTGGGCGCAGTATTGATGATTATCAATCAAGCGATGGGGCTCGTGTTACCGGCCTCGACCAAGTACTTGATCGATCAGGTAATCGTCATGCAGCGCACGGAGATGCTTTGGAAAATCGCACTCGCAGCCGGAACAGCGACCATGATTCAAGCCGTGACATCGTTTGCATTGTCGCAGGTCTTGGGCGTCGCGGCGCAACGCGCCATCACAGATATGCGGAAGAGAGTGCAGGCGCAAATCGCGCGCCTGCCGGTCAGCTATTTCGATTCCACGCAGACCGGCCAACTCATCTCCCGAATCATGTCTGATGCCGACGGCATTCGTAATTTGATAGGCACCGGACTGGTGCAGTTGGTCGGAAGCTTCATCACCGCTGTCGTCGCGCTCTGTGTGCTGTTCTGGCTCAACTGGCATTTGACTACGATTACGATTCTCGTGCTTGCCATCTTCGGCGGCACGCTGGCTTTCGCTTTGACACATCTGCGCCCCCTCTTTCGAGAGCGCGGGGAACTCAACGCCGTGCTCACCGGGCGTCTCGCCGAATCGCTAAACGGCATTCGCATCGTCAAAGTCTACACGGCTGAAAAACGGGAGGAATTAACATTTGCGCGCGGCGCGCACAAGCTTTTCCGCAACATCGCCAAATCGATGACCGCCGTGTCGGCAACAACGGCTTTCTCTTCCGTCATCGTGGGCGCGGTCGGGGTAGTGATGATTCTCGTCGGCGGCAGGTCGGTCGTGGCGGGCGCGATGACCCTCGGCGATCTGTTTATGTACGTCTTCTTCACAGGTCTAATGGCACTGCCGTTGATTCAGTTCGCGTCCATCGGCACGCAGATCACCGAAGCCTTCGCCGGGCTAGAACGCATCCGCGAAGTGATGAACATGGCGACCGAAGATCAGGAAGATGTAAACCGCGCACCGCTGCCGGACGTGAGGGGCGAGATCGAGTTCGAGAATGTGTGTTTCGAATACAACGCGGGTGTTCCGGTACTCAAGAACATCTCCTTCAATACTCAGGCCGGTTCGACGACCGCGCTCGTCGGTTCGAGCGGTTCAGGCAAAAGCACGCTTATTAGTCTCGCCATGAACTTTAACCAGCCGCTCTCCGGCAGGATCAAAATTGACGGCAAAGACCTTCGGACCTTGCGCCTGCGCGACTTCCGCTCGCACCTTGGCGTCGTCATGCAGGATAACTTTCTGTTCGACGGAACGATTGCGGATAACATTGCCTTTTCCAACCCGCATGCCACGCGCGCCCAGATTCAGGCTGTCAGTCGCCTCGCCCACTGCGAAGAGTTCATCGAAGGGTTTGAGCAGAAATATGACACGGTGGTCGGGGAACGCGGGGTGAAACTGTCCGGCGGCCAACGCCAGCGCATCGCCATCGCACGCGCCATTCTCGCCAACCCGAAACTGCTCATTCTCGACGAAGCCACTTCCAGCCTCGACAGCGAAAGCGAAGCCCTCATTCAAGATGGTCTGCGCTCGCTCAGGCACGGGCGCACGACCTTCGTCATCGCGCACAGGCTGTCGACGATTCGCAGCGCCGATCAAATACTGGTATTGGAAGGCGGGGAGATTGTCGAACGCGGCGCACACGAGGAACTGCTCGCGGCAAACGGACGCTATCGGCAACTTTACGACAAGCAGTACAAGTTTGAGCGCGACCAGTTTATCAACCCCGGCGAAGATTTTACGTCCGCGCAGCCGCAGCCTGTGGCGGCGGGCAGGCCGCCACGCGTCTCCCCTTTATAGATGAAAACCCGGCGCGTGGTCGCAGTCGAACCCATCTTTCGACCTCATGCCGGAGCGGTTTTCAAATGAACGTAAAGCGTCGGTTAAAACTGTAGGGGCGCGGCTTGTCCCCGTCCCTGCAATGATCACGGACGAGTCGCGCATTTGCATATTGCTATCATTCTTTCGCCGGACTCAGCTTAAAAAGAGACGGCGCGAGGAATGATATTCCTCGCGCCGCTCAACCAATTCAACGTATCGCGCTAATCAAAACACCGCTAATTTCTTCTCTTCTTCACGCGCCCTCACCGTTGTTCTCAGACGCTCTAGAAATGAAAGGCATCTGCGGCATCGTGAGTCGCGTCAGGAACGTAAGACAGGTTTTCGTCGCCTATCGCAAAATCTTCCAGTTTAATGTCCTCACTCTCTTTCGCTTCTTCCAGAATGCAGTTTAAATATCCGGCCAGCATTTCAACCACTGAACGGCTCAAATGCCTTTGGGAGAAAAACATCTCGATATAAAAACCATGCTCGCCGGTCGTGACGCTGAGCAGCAGTTTGAGTTCTCGCTGGATGTGTGGGTCTTGATCTCGCAGCATCTCATTTTCAGAGAAGGCGTTCTTGCCGGAAGCGTCGATGGCTTGAAAGCCCACGTCGAAAGTCGGGAGCGGAATCTCGCGTCGAAGAATCTTCTGCGCATCGTCGAGAAACTTGAAAGCGTCGATGCCGCGCGCTGACACCATCTTTCTTGTCTTCTCCACTTCACGCACGAATTCTTTAAACTTTGAATTCCAGAGCGGGTACAACCTCAAGGGCGATACGGTTCGTTCAACTGCATGGTGAAAGGCTGCGACGAATACGAGGTCTTCGCGTCCGTTCAAGCGTGAAAGCAGCGTGCTATATGCAGCCAGGATTATATCTGCCGGTTCCGCCTCACATTTCGACTTCAGAGATTCCAACGTAGCTTCGTCCACCGGGCATTGAATTGAAGCCCATTCGCTCTCCGGCGAAACGTTCTCTTCCCTGAGCAGGCCGGCTTCGAGGTTCGGCTCCGTAACGGCTTTGGGCATCTCGTTCAGCCAGTATTTTTCGGCAGTCGCGAAGCGATGGCAATACTCGACAATTGATAATATTTCCTGCGGCAGGAAGTTCGTTATCGTCCTGGCGAGAGCTTCTCCCTGCTGTGTGTCTGCATATTTCAGACGAACTTCAATCCGCTTTCCGCTCAAGACAGGCATCACTTCAATCAAGTAAGGGTCGCCCGGTTCTTCTTCGGACAAGACAAAACCGCGTGGGAGCCACTCGTCGCCTCCGAGCCAGGGATCGTCAATCAAATATTCGAGATTGAGAAGTACCGCGTCATGCCAGCCATTGTCTTCGGCCGATTCTCGATGATCGGCGGGCAGCGATGCCGGTACGGTTCGCAGCGTCCGGTGTATCAGGTCAATGCCCGCGGCAAGGTTCTTCCGCTCAATCCCGGCTGGCGGCAGGCATCGTAAAAAGGTGAGCGAACAGGCGGTCTGCTTAAGCTTCTGCTCGATAAATCTGAAGTTGTCCACCGCGTACAGGGCTTCACCTTCGCCGCCGGAACCTTGAGCGAGACTGTTCAGCAACGCCATCACCATCAGTTCTCTTAAACTCAGGTCGTACTGTTTTAATAAGTGGGCAGTGAATATTCTGCGGGCGAGGTCTTCATCAAAGAGAAGCGTGCTTGTACGATAGTTCCGCGCGGTGATTGTCCCTCCGGCAAATGATGCGGGAGCTTTAATTTCCGTCAATGCCCCTTGACGCTCGCGCATAAAGGTCGAGTAGGGAAGTTCGACGGGCAGCAAGGACGGAGATTGGCCATCGTTCAACTGCTCGTAGATTCTGAATAAATCCTGCATGAGCAGAACTACGCTGCTGCTATCGGCTACTGCCCGATTAACGAGCAGGAGCAGTTCGCAGGAAGCATCCTCACCCTGAATCAGAACAACTCTTAAAGACGCCCCCCTCTCCGGTCGCATCTCGCCCGACAACTCCGCCAAAGCGCGCTTCCCGTACTCCGAAGGATCGACGCCCGCGTCAGGCCGAAGCGTCGTCACCAGGCGGTCCTGCCGGCGTTCAACCTCTTCCGCGACCGGAACGTACTGCCCGTCGATTAAGCTCATCTGCAACATCTCGTTATTGCCGATAAGTTCATAGGTTGCGGCGCGCAACACGTCCTCGTCGAGTGTTTTGTTGACCGACGTGTGATAGCAATGCACGGCTTCCGATGTGCCCGACCTGCCGTCGATGGATTGCGTCCATTCTTCGGCGAAGACTTCCAGCGGGGTTTGATGAAGTTGAAGCTTTTCGCGGTGCAAGCGCGTTCCTTTAACTACCTCTGCGGCGAGCGGGTAGAGAGCATGCCATCTGCGTTCAGCACGATAGCGCGCCTCTTCGGTATAGATATTTATTAAGCCGAGTTCGGCAGCCAGTTCGGAGAGGCGACATAATCGCTCGAATTTCTCGTCGCGGGTTGGCTGCTGGTCTACGATCTCCCATTTTTTGAATCTGGTAAAATTCGTAACCTCTTCAGGATAGAGCGAACGGGAGTCGTAAAGTCTCGACCCGACCTGACCGTATGGATAATAGAGATGCGGGTGGGCTTCGAGTTCGAAGATGTAGTGATAGTTCTCACGGATAAACTCAAGCGTCTCGTTGAAATCGTCTTCCGTCTCGCCCGGAAATCCGACTATCCAGTAGGTCGTCGTCCGCACTCCTGCATTGGCGAGAGATTTCAAAGTTTCCGCGATGCTGTGCGGAGTCGTCATTTTATCCATGCTCTTGAGCACTCTCGTCGAAGCGCTCTCGATACCCATTCGCACACGCATCAGCCCGGATTTAGCCCACAGTTTCACGCGGTCGCGATGTGTGACGGGCTTATCGGCGCGTAAATAACCATCGTAATAAACCTGATGGTCTCTTTCCAGCAGCACCTTTGAAAGCTCCTGAATATAAGGATTCATCAAAGAGTCGCCCATGAAGAAAGTATTATTGCCGTGAGTTTTTGCCAGCCGTATCATCTGCGAGCCGAGCATGATGGGAGGCTTCTTACGGTATTCGCCCCATTGGATTGTCTCGGAGCAGAAAGAACACTGAAACGGGCAACTCCGCGCTCCCTCGATAGTCAGATAGAAATATTCCTGCATATTGAAGTCCGAGAAAGTCGGAACGGGCACGTCAATCATGTCGAGGTTGACGCGCTGCACGTCTTCAATGGTGATCACGCGTTTGTCGGCGAGTTGACCGTCGAGCAATTTAAGCAGGAGGCTTTCCCCTTCACCGATGATGATGTGATCGATAAAGGGATACTCGTTGACGAGGGTATCGAAGTTTTCAGACCCGAGCGCCAGATCATCTGCGAAGACCCCGCCGCCGATGATGGTAGTCACGTGCGGGTATCTCTCTTTGACGCTTCGCAGCAGGAACAGGGATGAAGACAGAGAGGTTGTATAGGTGCTTGTGCCGACGTGGGAGAACTCGGAAAAGTCGAAGAGACTGAAGAGAGTACTGGCGAGATTATCGAAGTATTCTTCGACGAGGGCGATGAGTTCTTTCACCACGGTCGGCTCAGACCGTACGCCGTAGAGCGAAATGATGCGCGGCAGAATGTCGTCTAAAGTTTCGATACTCGTGCCGTTCATGTGCGCCAGCATGTGGTCGTTGAGGATATGCCACAGCTTCGAGTAGCCATCCTGAATCGAGACGCTTTCCAGCGATTGCAACCGGGCAAAATAGCGGTGGTGCATGTTCCACTGCTGCGCCATCGTGTTGAAATCGAAGCACGTCACGGCGTAGCCGTGTTTTTCGAGATAGGTCTTCAGGATAGAGATACCCAGGGGGGGCGTCAGCGGCGTAAAGAACGGCGGCAGCATGAGCAGAATCCGGTTACTCATCTCGTTACTCCTTTGAGAGTCGTGTCTGGGGAATTGGTGAAGCAGGCGCTTGACGGCGCGGCGGGTAAACTCTGCGAATAGTGCGTCTAAAAGACGAACTGTGTTTCTTCGTCCGCATCGGACGAAGCCGCATGAGAAGCCACAACGTTTGAAGAGGCTTCGGCGGTGAGAGAGATGTCGAGCAAATTCTGATCCGGATTGCCGACGACTTCCTCAAGTAAAAGTTTGAAATGCGTCAACATGCGGCTGATCGTCGGTTCATCGAAGAGGTCTTTATTGTACATCAGTAAGCCGTGTAAACCCTCTTCGTTATACTGCATGAACATAATCAGATCATACTTTACTGTCTGCATATCGATCTGCAAAGGTGTCAAAGTCAATCCGGAGAGTTTGATGGTGGGAAGAGCGTCAAGCAGGATAAAGACGACTTGAAAAATCGGCGACCGGCTCAGGTCTCTTTCCGGTTGCAGCGCGGCCACGATCTTGCTGAAAGGGAGGTCTTGGTGCGCGTAGGCTCCTAGCACAACCTCGCGCACCTGCTTGAGCAGTTCTCTGAAACTCGAAACGTCGGAGAAGTTCAGACGCAATGGCAGCATGTTAACGAAATAGCCGATGATCTCTTCGGTCTCGCTCCACCTGCGCCCGGCTATTGGCGACCCCACAATAATGTCGTCCTGGCCTGTGTAACGATGCAGCAACGCCTGGAAGGCGGCTAGCAAGGTCATGAAGAGAGTGTTGCCGGTTTGGTGTCCGAGATTCTTCAGCGCATCGAATAGTGCGGGCGGAAGGGTTAAAGACTGATCCGCGCTCCAGTAAGTCTGGATGGGGGGGCGCGGCCGATCTGTGGGCAGGCTCAGAACCGGGAGACGCCCGCCGAGTTGCTTCTGCCAGTAAGCGAGTTGCGTTTCGAGAATTGCTCCCTGCAACCTCTGTCGTTGCCAGCGAGCGAAGTCGGCATACTGAATCGGCAGCGGACTGAGTTGCACCGGATCGCCCATGGATAAAGATTCGTAGAATGCTGCCATCTCTTTGATAAACAGCAGCAACGACCACCCATCCGAGACGATGTGGTGCATGGTGAGCAGCATGATGTGTTCTTCGTCATCGATCCGTAACAGCATCACTCTCAGCAACGGCCCCTCCTCCAGATTGAAGGGACGCAGCGCCTCTTCGGAAGTCAGCCCGTTCGCCGTCGCTTCCCGCTCGGGTTCGGAGAGGTGGCGCAGGTCTTCCACCGGTAAATCCACACGCAGAACTGGCGTGATGAATTGAAGCAGTTCTTCGCCTACGGCTTTGAAAGTGGTACGCAACGCTTCGTGTCGCTTGATAATCTCATTAATCGACTCCCGGAGCGCGTTGACATTCAACGCCCCCTTGAGCCGTAGAGTTCCCGAGAGACAAAAGCGAGGGCTGTCTGGCTCAAGTTGATCCAGAAACCAGAGTCCTTCCTGATTAAAGGAGAGAGGTAATGTGTCTTGTTCTGTCCGCCGTGAAATTGTTTGCGAGCGGACGGCTTCGGGCAATTTCTGCATCAATCTCAACGCCAGCAACGCGCGCCTCTTCGGTGAAAGGTCTGCGATCCGTTCTGCCAGTTCACTCATAATCTTTACCCTCGGCCGTTTTGTCGGCCTCCTGTTGCAAGAGCCTATCCAGTTCCTCTTCGGGCAATCGTTCTAACTCATCCAGAAGAAGCTTCATCTGCCCCTCATCCTCTTTTTCCACCAATCCATTCAATATAGCGAGAGCTAAACTTGCAACATTGGGGTCTAGGAAAATCTTGGACACGGGCAATTCCACTTCAAACTCATCTCGCAGTTTCGCAATCAACTGAATGGCCGACAGCGAATTGCCACCCAGCCAGAAGAAGTCGTCGTAAACTCCGACCCGCTCCACTTTAAGTAATTGCGCGCAAAGATTCGCTGTCCGCTCTTCAATCAAATCACGCGGCGCAACGTAATGCCTCGCGATCTCAAGAAGCACGCCATCCGGCGCGGGGAGGGCCTGACGATTAACCTTGCCGTTCCCTGTCAACGGCATCTCCTCCACTTCCATGATCACTCCCGGCACCATGTACTCCGGCACCTTCCGCCGCAGGTGCTCCCGCAACTCTCCTTCCTCGATCTCTCCTCCCTCCCGCACTACGTATCCCACCAACCTCCGGTCTCCGTCTCTCTCTCCCAGCGCCACCACCACCGCCTGCTTCACCCCCTCGTGCTCCTCCAACGCCGCCTCCACCTCTCCCAACTCGATCCGGTGTCCCTGCACCTTGACCTGCGTGTCTTCTCTCCCCAGAAACTCGATCTCCCCGTCCTCACGGTATCTCCCCAGGTCGCCCGTCCGGTACAGTCGCTCGCCCGTCGCCTCGTGCCGGATGAAGCTGGCTCCGGTCTTCGCCTCGTCCCGCCAGTAGCCCTGCGCGAGGCCGACCCCGCCGATGTACAGTTGACCCGTCACCCACGGCGGGCAACTCTCCATTCGTTCGTTCAGGACGTAGAAGCGTTGATTGGTCATGGGATGACCGTAGGGAATGCTCTTCCAGTCCGCTTTGACCTCTTCGATGGGATAGAGAATCGACCAGATGGAAGCCTCGGTCGCGCCGCCGAGGCTGATGACCTCCGCGTGAGGAGCGACGGCGGCGATGCGTGAAGGCAGACTGACGGCAATCCAATCGCCGCTGAGCAATACGAGTCGCAGCGTCCGCAACTGTGACGACAACCTTGTCTCCAACGCCGACGGCGACGCTGACGACAACTCCGTCTTCGACCCTGACTTGAGAGTCGCGCCATTCTTCGGTCTGACCTCTTCGACCAGCAACTCCATCAACGCGGGCACCGTGTTCCAGATGCTCACCCCATGCCTTTCCACCATCGCCGCCCACGCTCTCGGCTCGCGCGTCGCGCTCGCTTCCGGCATGACGATACAGCCGCCCGCCCCGAGCGTCCCGAAGATGTCGTAG
>DASPJG010000136.1:0-8504 GCA_035628755.1 Pyrinomonadaceae bacterium | reverse complement strand
CCGCCGAGAGACGCGCCTGCCCTTCCCGGCCAATGCCCGCGAATAAAATCTGCCTGCTGTATCTCTCTTGCATAAAATCCGAGTTATAAGACCAGCGGTTAGTGAAAGGCTTTATTTTAACCGGCATCTAACCTCCGGCCTCCGACCTTTGCTGTTCCGCCGCCGCGCTCATCACTTCGAGCGGCGCGTCTAGTCCCGTCCATAATTTGAACTGCGCGGCGGCCTGCGCGACGAGCATCGGCAGACCGCCCAGAATTATTTCGCAGCCCGCCGCGCGGGCTTCGCGCATGAAGCGCGTCTCGCCTGGATTGTAAACGAGATCGTAGGCGGCGCGCGCGCCGTGGAGTTGAAAGGCTTGGACGGGCGTCTCCGTCTCGCGCGCGCCGCGTGTGCCGAGCGGTGTCGTGTTGACGACGAGATCGAAGCCGTCGAAGCGCGCCCCGTCGAGCGCGTGACATCGCGCGTCGAAAGTTTCCGCCGTCGCGCGTGCGCGTTCCGTGTCGCGCGCGTAGACGGCGACGCTCGCGCCCGTCTCACGCAAACTCCACAACACCGCACGCGCCGCGCCGCCCGCGCCGACGACCGCAACGCGCGCCCCTCTCAAGTCTAATAATCCCGCGAGCGGTGCGAGGGCTGCGCGGGCGTCCGTGTTGTAGCCGTGGAGCGCGCCGCCTTCGACGGAGATTGTGTTGACCGCGCCGATCTCGCGCGCCGCCGGTTCGATTGAGTCGAGTTCGGACATGATCGCGCTCTTGTGCGGCGCGGTGACGCTCAGGCCGCGCAAGTTCCAGACGAGTTCGCGCGTGCGCGGTTGCACCATGCGCCGGATGAAGGCGCGCGCGTCGCCGACCTCGAAGGGGATGTAGACGGCATTGAGACCGCGCGCGGCGAAGGCCGCGTTGTGCATGTGCGGCGAGACGGAGTGGGAGACGGGCGAGCCGACAAGCCCCATGATCTGCGTCTGTTCGTTGATGTCGTGGACGCGATAGAGCGAGCGCAACTCGCGCGCGCCGATCTGGCCGGGAGACGTTGACTGTTCGCGCGTGAGCGCGCCGTAAGTGATAAACGCGCCGCGCGCGGGCGCGAGTATTCGCGTCAGGAGTCCGGCGTCGCCCATCGCAACGACGATGGCCTCGCGCCCCGCCGCAAGCCGCGCCCGTTCGAGCAGGCCGAGCACGGGCAGGCAGTCCGTGATGTCGCGCGCCCGCACGGCGATCTTCAAGATGCGCGCGGGCGTGCGCAGCATACGCGCGAAGATGGCTTCGAGGTCGGTGGGAAGCCCCGCGAAGTCGTGATGCGAGCAGATGACTTTGTTCCAGTCAATCAACTTCTGCGCGCGGCGGGCTTCCTCTCCCGCGAGCAATTCGACGAGGTCGAGTTCGAGGTCTGCATAGTCGGCGCGCTCAAGGCCGGGAGAAAAATTCTCAGCCCAGAAACGGATGCGCCGCGACGCGTCCGATGTTTGATGGCCGCCCTGTTCGGAGGTGCGGAAGGTGAGAATAAAAGGGCGCGCGCGTTCGCTAAAAAGCGCGGGAAGTTCCCGCGTCGCACGCTCAAGCTGCGCTTCGTCTTCGAGACAATCGAGACGCAATTCGATCAAGTCGCCGGCTTCGGCTGCGCGCGCAAGCGTTCCGCGCAACTCGTCTGCGCGTCGCACGCAGACGGGAACGCAGAGGCGTGCTTGTCGGGTGGCGTTCATCTGGAAGTTTCGCGCGGTGCGCCTCTGCCGATCTTATTTCGCGTCCGTGCGCGGGCTGGCGTTTGCGCCCGCGCGGGCGTGGCGGGGCGGAATTATTTACTGATCTTTTTCGAGCAGTTTCGTGGTGTTCTCTGTGACGCTGGACGGCGTGTAGTAGTCCGCGCCCATGCGCTGCGGCGGGAGTTCGGCGGCGCGCGGCGGGGCTTGGGAGACGGCGGGCGGCACGTAGGCGTTGCCCGTCGGGAGTTGCTTCGATTGCTGCTGGTGCTGGTTGAGCCGCACAAACTCCGCGACCCCCGCGCCGAGCGAACCGGCAGCCGGGATGAGCATCCAGAACCACCAGATGTGACCCGCGATCTGAAACACGTCTTTCACCGCCAGCGCGACGAATATGAAGGCGAGGCCGACGAAAGTTTTGACGATGGCGTAGGTGAGGTTGGGCGGATCATCTCGCTTGTGTTGATCCCTGTGCGCGCGTTTGCCTGCGGCGATTGGTTCGGGCGCGTGCCCGGCCAGAGCTTGCGGCACGAGGCTCACGTTTGCGCCGCATCCGCGACAAAAACTCGCGTCTTCCGCGTTCTGTGTTCCGCATTTCGGACAATACATGTTTAAGCGTCTCCTTGCGTGCCGCGCCTCTCCGCTCCGGCGGCGTCAAGAGCAGTTGAGTGCCGGTCAGGACGTTTTCGAGGGCGCGTCCAGATGTCTGGTCGTGCCGTCGGTAACGCTCGCGGGCGCGCGCACGATCTCCGTGGTGTCGGGCGATGAGAGTTCTCTGACGATGGGCGCGGGGCTAAAGTGTTCGCCCGCGGAGGGCGTCGCCGCCAGTAAACGCGCCTGCTCCTGTTGCGCGCGGATGAGTTGGCCGATGCCTTCGCCCACGGAAGCGAGCGCGGGGATGATGAACCAGATCGTCAACCAGAATGCGCCGCGAAAGACGAAGATACCGATGAGGAAAATGATGAATAACCCGACCCCCGTAAAGATGTTTTTCAATCCCTCATCCACCGTTGCCGGAGCGCGCTTCTTCTTCTCCTCTTGTTTCGCCGCTTCGCCCGTCGCGGGTCTGTCCAACGCGGCGGCGCGCAGTTTCCCCTCCAAAGCCTGCCGCACGAAGCTGATGTCCGCGCCGCACGCGCGACAAAACTTCGCGTCGTCTAAATTGTGCACCGCACATCGCGGACAGTACATGTGCATCCTCCGTGGGAAAATAGACAAGGCGAAGGGCGAAAGCGGAAAAGTTCGGAGTTCAGAACCGGGCTGCGCCCGTCGGATCAATCGTCGAAAGCAGCTTCCGCGCGCCCTGTGCCTTTCCCTTTATCCCTGCCCCCGTCGCTCGCTCCCGGTCTCCGAGAACCCGCTCTCGTCGCCCTCTCGCCCCTCTTCATACGTCGCGGGGCGCGCAAGTGTTCGTTGTCTGACCGCCTCGTAGAGCACGACGGCGGCGGCGACCGAAACGTTGAGCGATGGGATACGACCACGCAGGGGAATTTTGACGAGCGCGTCGCAGCGTTCGCGCACGAGGCGACGCAAGCCCGCGCCCTCGCCGCCGAACAATAGCGCGCACGGCTGCGTCCAGTCCCAATCCGTGTAAGCGATGTTGGCCTCTGCGTCCGTGCCGACAGTCCAGATGCCGCGCTCTTTGAACTCCTCTACGAGCCGCGCGATGTTCGTCGCGCGGGCGACGGGCAGATATTCGAGCGCGCCCGCGGCGGCCTTCGCCACCGTCTCCGTCAAACCGGCGGCGCGGCGTTCGGGCACGAACAATCCATGCACGCCCGCGCATTCCGCCGTGCGTATGATCGCGCCGAGGTTGCGCGGGTCTTCCACGCCGTCGAGCACGACGGCCAGCGGAGGCTCACCCGTGCCGATGCGCGCCGCGAGCGCGTTCGTCAACTCGCCCGCGTCGCGGTAGGCGACGGCTGCGACGTGCGCGACGATGCCTTGATGGTTCGCGCCCGCCGCCGCGATCCGCTGCAACTCCGCGCGCGGCGCGCGCCGGATGGTGACGCGAAACTCGCGCGCCAGTTCAAACAACTCGTGCAGCCGCGACTCGTGTATGCCCTCGGCAATCGTGATGCGCTCGATGCGCCGGTTGCCCGCGCGCAACGCTTCGAGCACGGGCAGCACGCCGTACAAGTGCGACTCGTCGGGCAGACGTTCGTCGCGGTTCTCGAAGGTGCGCCGCGCCCCGGCTTGTCTCGCTTCAGTTTGCTTCAACGCGCCCGCGCGAACCTCACGCCCGCCGCGCGACGCGTCGCCGCCGCGCCGTGCTTCGTTGTCGCGTGGCTCGTTGTGGCGTGTGTCGTCGCGGCGCGCTTCATTGCCACGCGTGCGGTCGTCTCGCGCGTCGCGCCTGTCGCGCTCGTCGCCCGCCGGCGGCGCGGAGGTTTTCGGTTTGTGTCGGCGAAAATTTTTCATGCGGGCGTCGAGAGTTCGCGCAGGCGGAAGTATTGCAGCAGACGCCCGTAGCGCGTGAACTGCGTCTCGTTCGTCACGCTCGTGACGGCTTCAGCGTTGTAGCGACCGGGGCGGATGCGCTTGAGGCTGCCCGCCTCCGTCTGCTCCGCGAGCGGCCATGCGAATTTCAGATTGTGGCGCACGCTCCGGTAAGAATCGTCGTAGGCGGCTCGCGGCGCGCGTTCGCGCAGCGTCTCAAGGAGGCGTTTGAAATTCTCCGCCGCCGTCAAACTCTTCGCCGCGCCGAGACACGAGTAGTCGAAATTTTCCGCCATGATGCGCCAGTTGACGACCGAACCGGCGACGTATAGATCGAGCGCGCTCTCGTCATCGTGAAACTCGCGCGTCTCGATCACCTCGCCCGCCGCGCCGCGCCGCCCGCCGCCGCGCCGTTCCTCTACTTCGATCCGCTTGCGCGCGATGCGCCCCGCGACGAGCAGCGTCACGCTTTCCCATTCGACGCGCGACCCCTCGCCCTCCGCACTTGTCCAGCCGACAAGCGCGTCCGCGCCAATCTCAAGTTTGCGGATGCGCTTCGGCGCGATGGTCTCAACTTCCAATGCTTCGTCCGCGACGATCTCGACCTGCCAGCCGAGCGCGCGCAGTTTCCCCTCCACCAGCGCGGCCTCTTCGCGCGTCGCGGCGCGCGCGAGCGGCAGGGGCGTGCGCGCCCCCATCATCTCGCGCAACTGCCCCGCATCCAAACGCAACAGCGCAGCCGCCTCCGTCAAACTATCGACGCTCAACCCGCTCGACGCTCCCGGCACGAGCACGACGTTGAAGCCCTGCTCCCACGGCTCCAATGCTCTCAACGTGGGGCGGCGCAGGTCTTCGCCTGTGGGGGCGGCGGGCAACGTCGCGCCGCAATAGAGACAGTTCATGCGCGTCGGCGGATTGGCGCGCAGGCACGCCTCGCACGCGACCATCTCCGCGGGCGCAAACGCGCGCATCGCTTGCGCCGCGCCCGCGTCTTCGTCCAACAACGGCAGTTCGTCGTCTTCGTTTGACAAGGCTTCAATTCTCCGTCGCTTGATTATACGTCGCGCTTCCGGCTTTGCAATCGCCCCTCAAGTCTGTGCGCACCGCGCGACGATGATCGTTCGTCGCGCCCCGCGCGATGCAGTATAATCGCGGCGCGTCTCTATTCATCAGCCCGGTTCGTTACGCCAAGCCTTTATGCCACGAGTTTGCAACGGGAAATCCCACGCGCCGCCCGCCAATTTGCGCCTTGCGCCCCGCGCGAATTTGCGCCTCGCGCTCTGTGCCGCGCTCGTCATCACGGCGGGCGCGTGCGCCGCTTCGCGCGACCCAGACCCTTCGCGCCCGCGCTCGAATGAACCTCCATATCCGATCATCATCGCGGCCAACGCCGAGCGGCGCGATCAAGCCCTCGCCGGGTGGGCTGCGCTGGCGCGCGACAATAATGTGCCGAACGAACCGCCGCCGCCGTTGCAACCCGTCACGGCGACGATCAGCGCGTTGCCTGAGAGCGGTGCGTCTTTGCGTCTGCCGCTCGTCGAGATCAGAAACGAGGACGGGCAGTTGCGCGCCAACTCCGAAGAAGAGTCGCGGCGCGAATCGCTGCGCCGCTTCATCACGGGCGCGGGCGCGCTGCTCGGCGTCGCGCCGCAAAATCTCTCGCTCGTCGCCCGCACGGACGAGGCCAACGGCACGCGCCGCGCGCTCTATCAACAACAGCCGTTTCCCTATCCGCTGCGCGCGGGCTTCGGCCTGCTCGACATCACCTTTACGGACGACCGGCGCGTGCTCTCGCTATCTTCCACGGCCATCCCGGACACGGAACGCCTCAGCCGCGCGCTCGCGCTCGTGCGCCCGCAGCAGTTGACTGCGGATCAAGCCATCGAGCGCGTGCGCGGTCGCTCCTTGACGCTTTCCGGCGCGGGCGCGGCGCCGACCTACACCGTCGCGCCCGGCGACCCCGTTACGCCGCGCGAACTCGTCGTCTATCCCGTCCGCATCCCGAACGACGCGACCGCGCTCGAACTGCGCGTCGCGTGGGAGATGGCCGTCGGTCAAGGGGCGACGCCTTATCTCGTCTATCTCGATGCGATCAGGGGCGAGATCATCGCGGCGCAAACACAGGCCGGGCAACCAGCGGAGACACGGGCTGGCCAACAGTTGCCGATACGTTAGTCGCCGCCGGGGTATTTCGCGCGCGACGCGTTTTCGCTTGACCGGACATGCCTCGCAGCGGCATCCTAGAGGTTAATGAAGTTAATCAGACCTATGAAATTTCAGCGTTCAAAAATTTTAACAACGGAGCGTGTTTTTGCATGCAGCACTTCGATCCGACCAATAATATTTCCTGGCAGTTAGGCTATCGGGGGAGAGTCGCGGTTTTCATTGACGGTAACAACCTATTCCACGCAGCGCGGTTTCACAACATAGACATTGATTACAACAAACTCCTGCGCGTGCTCTTAGGCGACGGGCGGCTGCTCCGTGCTTTCTTCTACACCGGCGTTGACGTGGGTGCGGAACGCCAGCAGGGTTTCCTGCTCTGGATGCGTCGCAACGGTTTCCGCGTCATCCACAAAGAACTCAAGACCTTTTACGACGGCACGCGCAAAGCCAACCTCGACGTGGAGATCGCTGTGGACATGCTCTCGCTCGCCGGTCGCTACGACACAGCCGTGCTCGTCTCCGGCGACGAGGATTTCGTCTATGCCGTCAACGCGGTCGCCTACAAGGGCTGCCGGGTCGAGGTGGCGGGCTTCCGCTCAAACAGCGCGCCGAAGTTGATTGACGTGGCCGACTATTTCATAGACCTCGGCGAGATCGCCGACAAGGTGCGCAAAGAACACTCGCACGGCCCGCGCTATTACGAGCACCACCCGCACGAGGACTCGCACACCCACTCGTTTCTGCCTACCGTGGAAGACGCGCCGATCCCCGATGCCCCGCAGCATGAGCAACTCGTCCAGACCACGACCGTCTCGACCGCCATCGCCGAGATTGACATCACCGAAGATACCGAGCACTTCAATTCCCACTCGGAGTTTATCCGCATCACGGACGATCACTAGCCGCGAGACGAGAGGCCGGAGGTTGATGAAGACAGTTACAACTGACTTCTGACCTCCGGCCTCCCGCCTCTGGCCTCTGCTCTTATGAAACTCTTCACCCTCTCGGAAGCCAACGCGATGTTGCCGACGGTGCGGCGCATTGCCGCGGCCATCGCGCGCGCACACCGCGAGGTCGTGTCCCTGCAAGGCGCGGCACGCGCGGCAGCCGAGAACGCGACGCTCGGCGGCGGCTTCATGGCCGATGGGCCGCGATACGTGACGGATTTACTGAGCCTCGCCGAACACACGAGCGAGTTGGAAGCTCTCGGCGTGCAGCTCAAGGATTACGAGCGCGGTTTGCTGGATTTCCCTTCTATGCGCGAAGGCCGCGTCGTCCTGCTCTGCTGGCAGCTCGGCGAAGGCGACCGCATCGAGTGGTGGCACGACCTCGAAACCGGCTTCGCCGGTCGGCAACCTATCTAAAACCCGGAAAAGCGGGCTAAGCGAAGGTGCACAAGGAGGTACGAAGTCCTTCAATAGTTCACTTGATCTTCTGTTTTTGTCCTGGCCTTTCCCCCTCGCCCTTTTCGCTTTGCTCCTACTTCCATTCCCCTATCTTGTGGCTTCTCGCCGCCCAACTACATTGATTTGTGTATTTTCTGATTGACGACTTAAAGTAATCTCTGATAGCATCCGCCGCGACTCCGCAAAGGGCTTGGGTTTACCGGCTACGCCCGTCATCCCAAAGATTTAATTTTTGAAGATTTCCACAGGGGAGGCTCTCAGTCTATGCAGTGTGTCGTGTGCGGCGGCTCTTACTCCGAATCCGGGGAGAATTGCCCGCACTGCCCGAGGGCAGACACCGCATCAGCCGACGCCGCTTCCCCGCCTCCCGAAGAAAAATCTATGTCAACTTCGACCAGTCAGGAACGTCAACAGAAGCGCGCACCGGGCGCGGCCACGGAAGCGAAAGGCGCGAGCGCAGCGGCGGCGACCGCTACTTCGACGCTGATCGAGTTTCCCGGCGTGCCGCCCAAGCCGCAGTGGCGCAAGGAACTGAGCGAGCGCGTGCGCGAGATTCAACAGCGGCGCGCACTCGAAGCCGCGCGCGAAGCCGAAGCCTCCGCGCCGCAAAACGACGGCCACATCTCCTCCGGCATCTCTGACGATCCGACCGCCGACATGCTCTCCGGCGCGAACGCCGAAGCTTCCGCGCCGCCGCTCGGCCTCGTTCCTCCGCCGCCCGACGCGCCCCAACCGAACCCGCTCGTCGTCGCCGCGCTCAAACGCATCGAACGCGCACGCCAGTCGAACCCCCTCCC
>DASPJG010000135.1:0-5316 GCA_035628755.1 Pyrinomonadaceae bacterium | reverse complement strand
ATCGTCGATATGTCCTTGAGCGCGATGCTGCTCTTCGGCGTCTTCATCGCGATCTTCGTCGGCGTCGGGCTGGTTTACAAAGAGTTGGAGCGGCGCACGGTCTACGCCATCTTCGCCAAGCCCGTCGGGCGCGGCGAATTTCTCGTCGGCAAATATCTCGGCCTTTGCCTGACGCTCGCCGTCAACGTCCTCGTGATGGGCGCGGGACTCTCGCTCGCGCTCCTCTACGTGCGCGGCGGCTACGACCCGCTCGTCCTGAGCGTGTGGCCAGCGATCATTCTGATCTTCGTCGAATTGATGATCGTGGTGGCGGTCGCGCTGCTGTTCTCTTCCTTCTCGTCGCCCGCGCTCTCCGCGCTCATGACGTTCGCCGTCTTCATCATCGGCCACTTCAGCGCGGACATGAAATTGCTCGCCGCCTCGACGGGAACGACCGGCGCGAAAATCCTCTTCGGCGCGCTCTACTACCTGCTGCCCAATCTGTCGCACTACACCGTCATCACCGAAGCGGGACACGGCTACACGCCCGCGCCCGCCGCGTTCGCCGTTGCGCTTGCTTACGCCTTCGTCTATATCGGCGTCCTGCTCGCCGCCTCGATCCTCATCTTCAACCGCCGCAACTTCAAATGAGCGCCACACGGAAAACAGAGACGGTCAACGACGCGCGCCACGACTCACGCGACGATGCCGGACGCGTTCGTCGTTTCAAGCCGCGCGAGTTCGCGCTCGTCGCCGTCATCGTCTGCGGTCTCGGCGTGTCGGCGGGGCTGGCTCGCTGGTTGGAGCTACAGCGTCGCCCGCTCACGGCGGAGCAACTGGCGCGCACGTCGGACGAGTTGTACCTGAAGCCGGAACAGGTGCGCCGCCTCAGTCTCGGCTTCAATGCGATGGCCGCCGACTGGTACTGGATGCGCACGCTCCAATACGTCGGGCGCAAGGTCACGTCGCATAAGGGCGCGATCCAGATTGACGACCTGAGCGCGCTCAACCTGAAGATACTCGCGCCGCTCCTTGAGAACGCCACCACGCTCGACCCGCAATTTATCGCCGCCTACGAATACGGCGCAATCGTCCTTCCGGCGGTTGACGTGGAGGCCGCCATCAAGCTCGTCAAAAAAGGCATCGACGCCAACCCGCAGGCGTGGCGGCTCCATTCCTACCTCGGTTACATCTACTGGCAGCAGAACCGCTTCGAGGAAGCGAGCGCGGCTTACGCGGCGGGAGCGCGCATCGCGGGCGCGCCCACATGGATGCACACGATGTCGGCGCAGATGGCGAGCAAAGGCGGCAGCCGCGAAACCGCCCGCGCGATTTACGAAAGCATGTACCGGCAGACGGACGACGAGCAGATGAAGAAACTCTCGCTCGCGCGCCTGCTTCAACTCCAATCGCTCGATGAAATGGACGCGCTGCGCGCCCTGCTCAACGCCCATCGCGCGCGCACCGGCAAATGCCCGCCGGCGTGGCGCGAGCTATCTCCCGCATTGCGCGCCGCGCGCTTTCAACTGGATTCGTCCGCCGCGCCGCTCGACCCCTCGGGCGTGCCTTACGTCTTCAAGCAGGAGAGTTGCGAGGTGGAACTCGGCGAGAAGTCGGAGATCATTCGTAAGCTTTAATCATGTTCTTCACGGAGAATGAACGATGTCAGCCGTAATCGAGATCGATAATCTGACGAAAGACTACGAGGTGGGCTTCTGGCGCAAGCGCAAGGTGCGCGCGCTCGACGGCCTGACGCTGGCGGTCGAAGAGGGCGAAATCTTCGGTTTCCTCGGCGCGAACGGCGCGGGCAAGTCCACGACGATGAAACTCCTCATGCGCCTCATCTACCCGACGGCGGGACGGGCGCGCATCGGCGGACACGACATCCAAAACATCTCCATGCACGCCTCCATCGGCTACCTCCCCGAACACCCTTACTTCTACGACTATCTCACCGCGCGCGAACTGCTCGAATACTGCGCCGAGTTGTTCGGCTATACGCGCCGCGACTGCCGCGCGCGTGCCGCCGCGATGCTTGCCGACGTGCGCCTCGAAGAGAAGAGTTGGGACAAGCAACTGCGCAAGTTCTCGAAAGGGATGCTGCAACGCGTCGGCCTCGCGCAAGCCCTCGTCAACGACCCTTCAATCGTCTTCCTCGACGAACCGATGAGCGGGCTTGACCCCGTCGGGCGGCGCGAGGTGCGCGACCTTATCGCTTCCCTGCGCACGCGCGGCACGACCGTCTTCTTCTGCTCGCACATCCTCGCCGACATCGAAGTGCTCTGCGACCGCGCCGCCATCCTCCAAAGCGGACGCCTCGCACACCTCGGACGCCTCGCAGACCTGCGCCAGATGGCGGGCGGCACGCGCGCGATGGAGATCATCTGCGCGGGCGCGAACATCGCGGGCTTGAAAAATGAGGCGGAGAAACTGGCGGGCGCGCGCCTGACGCCGACTCCCGGCGGCGCGCGTCTCGAAGTCGCGGGCGAGCAGGACGTTGACGCCGCGCTTCGCGCCCTGCGCGCTTCGGGCGCGACGCTCGTCTCCGTCCAGCCGGTCGGCAACCCGCTCGAAGAACTCTTCACAAGCAATAATTGAAGGGCGCGCAACGCGCCCTTCTCACGCCTTTGAACGTTGCTCCCCGGCGACGGCGTCGCCTCTGGCCATCCACACGCGCACGCGCGCTTACTTGAACTTCACGCCCGTGACTTCGATCCTGATATTGGCGCGCACGTCTTCCTTCTTGAAGCCTTCCATCATGATCGGCACTTCCATCACCTTGTTCTGTTCGAGTTCGGGCTGGCGTTCGGTCGGGACGGCGATCACCGTGCGCTGGCGTACCGGGTTGTTATCGAGATCAACCACCGTGGCTTGAAGTTCGAGGCCGCTCAAGGTGCGCCCCGTGAAGTTGCGCACCTTTGGCCGCATGGTCATCACGATGTCGCCGACGGCGCGCGTTGACTCGAACGCATCGTCGTCGGCGTTGAAGTCCACGACGATACGCTCGCGCGCCTGCGCGAATTCCGGCGCGCCTGCGCGCAGCGCACCCGCAAGCTGCGGTTGTTGCCCCGCGCCGTTCGAGCCGGAGCGCGTCGCCCAGAAGACCAGCAGGGCGATCAGGAGCGCGCTCGCGATGGCTGCGATGATGAAGATTTTTCGCCGCGAAGCATCGGCGGCGTCGGTGTTCGGTTTGGCAGACATAGGCCAATAGTAAATCGTGAATCGTAAATCGTAAATAGAAACTGCTTTTCTCCATTCACGATTGACGATTCACGATTGACGGCTTTTTCTCATCCCGTCCGCGCGCGAAACTTCGCGTGCCCGGGATGAGACTCGGCTGAGTGTTCCGTGTCGAAGGCGTTCATGGCGGCGTCTTTGATGAGCGAGCCGGTTCCGGTGCGCGGGCGTGCGTTGAGCGGCCAGACGATGCGAAAACGGCTGCCCTCTTCGGGCAAGCTTTCCACGGCGATCTCGCCTTCGAGCAGTTCGACGATCTTGCGCGTGATGGCGAGGCCGAGGCCGACGCCGCTGTAGGGGCGCGTGAGGCGGTCGTCAACTTGCCTGAACTCGTCGAAGATGAAACTCAAGGCCTCGCGCGAGATGCCGATGCCGGTGTCGCTCACTTCCAAAAACCAGTGCGTCGCGTCGAGCGGCGCGGCCTGAATGCGGATCGTGCCCGTCGCCGTGAACTTGACGGCGTTGCTCACGAGATTCGTGAGCACCTGCGAGAGTTTGTGCCGGTCGGTCGTGACGAGGCCGAGCGCGGGCGAAATTTCCGCTTGCAGTTGCACGTGTTTCTCCCCGGCCTCGGCGGCGAAACTCCTGACCACCTCTTCGGTCACGGCGGCCACGTCCACGTTTTCCAGATGCAGCGCGGAACGTCCCGCCTCTAGGCGCGAATAATCGAGCAGGTCGTTGACGAGTTCGAGCAGCGAGCGCGCGTTGCGCCCCATGCGCACAACGGCGTCGGCCTGCAAGGGCGCGAGCGGCTGGCGGCGGTCGCGTTCGAGCAACTGGCAGAGGCCGATGATGACGTTCAGGGGCGTGCGTAGTTCGTGCGAGACGTTGGCGACGAAGGCCGACTTCAAACGGTCGTGCTCGCGCAAGCGGCCATACGCGCCCATCAACTCTCTGTACTGCCTGACCTCCGGCGTGATGTCCCGGAAGACGGCAACGACGCCCTCGTGCCTGCCGCCGTCGCCCATGAGCGGCGTCGCGCTGACGGCGAGCACTCCCTCGTCGCCCGCGCCGCGTATGATCTGGACGTGCTCGCCGGAGACGTGTTCGCCGTGCGCGAGCGCGCGGCCAAGCGGCGTCTCTTCGGCGGGCAGCAGATTGCCCTGTGAGTCGCGCAACGCCATGTCGGCGATGAGCGCATCGACGCCGCCGCGAAACTCGCCGGGATTGCGCCCGATGATGCGCGCCGCCGCCGGGTTAACGCGGTAACTCCCGCGCGCGTCCACGATGATCACGCCCTCGTCCATCTGGTTGATGACGCTCTCAAGTTCGGCGGCGCGCGATTTTTCGGCGGCGAAGGCCGCCGTCGCCATTTTCTCCGCGCGCACGCGCTTCGAAACTTCCGACAGGATCAAAAGCAGGTCGCCGCGCTCCTCGCTGCGCTCGCTCATCGGCCAGAGGATCACGTCCCAGTATTTCGCGCCTTCGTCACGCTCGTTGCGCTGCTCGCTCGTGCGCGCGACGAGTTCGAGGGGCAGGCCGTAGTTGACGAAGGCGCGGCGCGTGCGGCGCACGTCTTCGACCACTTCGCTGAGGACGGCCAGCCCCGCCGCCGCTTCGTACAAACCGCGACCCGCGAGCGACGCGCCTTCGCGCCCGACGATTCCGGCAAACGCGTTGTTGGCCTTACGCACGATCAGCCCGGCGTCGAGCACGGCCACGCCGAGCGGCAAACTGTCGAGCACCTCTTCGATGAACGCGCCCTGCGTGCGTAGTTCGTTGAACCTCGCCTCCAAACTCGAAGCCATCACGTTGAACCCGGCGGCGAGCGTGCCCACTTCGTCGTCGGTCTCGACGGCAAAGCGTTCGTGCAGTTGTCCCTGCCCGAGCGTCGAGGCGGAAGCGGCGAGGCGGCGCAGCGGTTTGGTGAAACGCCCGACCGCCCAGATTGCGAGAAAACTCGAAGCCATCAGCCCCAACGCCCACGCCGCCGTGAGCACCAGATAGGCGCGACCCGCAGGGGTGTGGTGCGCGAGCGGCACGCCGACCGCCACGCTCCACCCGTAGGTCGCGCTGCGCCGCTCGCTCGTCAGACGCTCCACGCCGTCGTCCCATTTCTCCTGATGAATGTCCGCGCCGGAATGCGGCTGCGGCGCGGGA
>DASPJG010000134.1:0-13419 GCA_035628755.1 Pyrinomonadaceae bacterium | reverse complement strand
GCTCAACTCGGACAACGAGAGCACCGTCGAGGGCAGGTCAAACCAGAAGCGCGACATCGTCTTCATCGGCGGCGGCACGGCTGCGGGCGCGATCATCGGCGCGATTGCGGGCGGCGGCAAGGGCGCAGGGATCGGCGCGCTCATCGGCGGCGCGCTCGGCACGGGCGGCAGGGTTTACGAGAAAGAGCAGCAGGCAGTGGTGAAGTCCGGCACGGAGTTCGGCGTGAGTTTGAACCGCGGCGTGCGCTTGCCCGAATACCGCACACGCTAAGGTTCTCAAGAGACTGACACCCCCACAAGGGATGTCGGTGCGGAGGAAGCCCGCTTGCGAAGGGGAGAGCGCGGGCGGGCTTCCGATGAACCTCAAACGCGAGTTTCCGATTCACTCCCCGCGAGTTTGAAAATTTCCAACGAGTTCGGTCGCCCCTGTCAGGACGTAAGTGAGCGACCGCACAAGAGACCCGTTTGCGAAGGGGAGAGCGCGAACGGGTCTCTTTTTATTTCCCCTCGCTTCCCTTGTTGGAAGTGAAGCCCTCTTACTACCTGTGCTTACGGTGAATCCGCAAACGAACCGTCTGTGTATTCAACTCGCGTAATGGCCGTCACTACGTTGGCAATTTCATCCGACGATTTCCCGGCGCCAGCCGTCGCGCTCACAACGCGTACAAACGGGATCGGCAGTCGCCGTGTCAGCTTTCGTCTCTCAGCTGGCTTGATCCGCTTGTCGGAGATCACCTCGTACTTACGGATTAACTCTCCTGATTCGGGATTAACGAGCGATACCGACCAGGACACAGACTTGATGCTCTTGGTGCTCTGGTTATGGACGACAACCGAAGCCGGGAAAGTGCGGCCGGTCGGACGCCACTTGGTCATCCTTGAAACTTCGTCCAGCTTCTGTTGGCGCTTGTGGAGTGTGACATCTTCCACGTTGTCCGGGACGATACCACGCAACCCCTCCCGCTGGATTCCCCTCTGGGGATCGGTCTGCGCGCGGGCGGACGACGCAACCAACAGCGTCAAAGTGAACACTGCCATGAGTATCTTCATGTAATCAATCTCCTTCAACTACGAGTATAGCTTTCGGAAGGATCAATGTCAGAACATTGGCCAGTAGACGATCTTAGGTATTAACAGATCAATTTCGTATACATTCCCTGTGCGTAAGCGACCTAACGCATATTATACCGACTTTCGGCCTAACTTCGTAATAAAGCGTGAAAAGCCGTTTGAGTCGTCATGACGCTCGCGCTAGTGGCGGCTGGCAGCAGATGCGTTCGTTTCGTGGCGACGATAGACGAGGCGACCGGCAACGATGGTGGCGACGGGTGCGCCGCGTAGAGTCCAGTTGTCGAAGGGCGTGTTGCGGCTCTTGGATTTCGAGGCGGAGGCTTTGAATGTCCAGACGTGTTCGGGGTCGAGGATGGTCACGTCGGCGTGCGCGCCGGGGCGGAGCGTGCCTCGATCAGTGAGCGAGAAAATCTTCGCGGGGTTAGCGGAGCAGAGTTCGACGAGGCGTTCGAGGCCGACGATGCCGCGATGTACGAGTCGTTCAAAGGCGAGGCCGATGGCCGTCTCAAGGCCGGTGATGCCGAAGGGGGCTTGGTCGTATTCGAGGGCTTTTTCGTCTGCGTGGTGGGGGGCGTGGTCGGTGGCGATGGCGTCAATCGTGCCGTCGCCGAGGGCTTCGATGATCGCTTCGAGGTGTTCGCGGCTGCGCAGGGGGGGACACATCTTCGTGTTCGTGTCGTAATCGCGCACGGCTTCGTCTTCGAGCGTGAAGTGGTGTGGCGTCACCTCGCACGTCACATGCAGGCCGCGCTCTTTGGCGCGACGGACGGCGGCGAGCGCGCCGCGCGTGGAGACGTGCGCGAGGTGGACGCGCGTGCCGGTCAACTCGGCGAGCGCGATGTCGCGCAGGGCGTCCATCTCTTCGGCGAGCGCGGGATGGCCGCGCAGGCCGAGCCGCAGAGACCAGTTCCCTTCGTGCATCACGCCGCCCGCCGTCAGGCTGCGATCCTCGCAGTGGTCAACCACGGGCAGGTCGAACCCGCGCGCGTACTCCATCGCGCGGCGCATCACGCCCGCAGACGGCACGGGGCGTCCGTCGTCCGAGACGGCGACGATCCCCGCGCGCCGCATCTCTCCCATTTCGGCCAGTTCCGCGCCCTCGGAGTTTTTCGTGATCGCGCCAACGGGAAAGACGTTTGCCAGCGCGGCGCGCTCCGCCTGCTCGATGATGAAACGCGTCACCGCCGGGTTGTCGTTGACCGGATCGGTGTTCGGCATCGCGCACACGCTCGTCCAACCGCCCGCGACCGCCGCCCGCGCGCCCGTCTCAATCGTCTCTTTGTATTCCTGCCCCGGCTCGCGCAGGTGCGTGTGCAGGTCTATGAAGCCGGGCGCGACGACGAGACCCGTCGCATCGAAAACTTCCGCGCCTTCGGGCACGCCGTCGTTGTGCGCGACGAGCGCGGCGACGCGCCCATTCTCGATCAGCAAATTTTTCCCGCTGTTCAACCCCTGCGTGGGGTCTACGAGATAGCCGTTGGCGATGAGCAGTTTCATGGGAGGCTGTCAGTGGTCAGTTGTCCGTGGCCGGTTGCCGTCTGTTCAGGGTTATTTGTGTTCCGCTGCCGTGACCCGACGCTTTTCCTCGGGCTTCGCTTGCCCGGCGGCGACGGGTTCGAGCCGTTCGGCAGGACTCGACGACGTGGCGACGGCAGGCGTCGGCGCGGCGTGCGCGTCTGTAGCCGTAGCGGTTTCGGGTCTCGCCTGCGAGAGCATGTGCTGGTTGAGCACCGAGCCGCCCGCGAGCAGGTAGAGCACGGCCATGCGGACGGCGAGGCCGTTCGATACCTGATCGAGAATGAGCGAGCGCGTGCCGTCGGCCACATCGGAGGCGATCTCGATGCCGCGATTCATCGGGCCGGGGTGCATGACGATGGCATCACTGTGCGCGCCGCTCAAGCGTTTCAGGTTGAGGCCGTAATGCACTGCATATTCGCGCAGGGAGGGAAAGAAGGCCGCACCCTGTCGCTCGCGCTGGATGCGCAAGACCATCACCACGTCCGCGCCTTCAATCGCCTCTTCGATGCGGCTCGCCACGCGCAGGTCTCCTTCCGTGACGAGCTCTTTAAACTCCGGCGGGACGAGCGTGCCCGGCCCCGCGAGACTGACCTGTGCGCCGAGTTTCGTCAGCAGGTGCATGTTCGAGCGCGCCACGCGCGAATGGAGTATGTCGCCGATGATGGCGACGCGCAGACCTTCGATGCGCCCCTTGTGCTGGCGAATCGTCAGCGCGTCGAGCAGGGCTTGCGTCGGGTGTTCGTGCGAGCCGTCGCCCGCGTTGATGACGGCGGCGCGGCAGATGCGCGCGAGCGCGTGCGGCGCGCCTGCCGAAGGATGCCGGATGACGATGAAGTCGGGCGACATCGCTTCGAGGTTGCGCGCCGTGTCGAGCAGGGTCTCGCCTTTGGTAACGCTCGAAGTTGACGCGCTGATGTTGATGGTGTCGGCTGAGAGCCGCTTGCCCGCGAGTTCAAAGGAGGTGCGCGTGCGCGTGGAGGCCTCGAAGAAGAGGTTGATGACGGTGCGCCCGCGCAGCGTCGGCACTTTTTTGATCTCGCGTTGCGAGATGGCGCGAAAAGTCTCCGCCGTGTCGAGAACGTGCACGATCTCCGCGGGAGTGAGTTCGCCGATTCCGAGCAGGTGTTTGCTGGCTAGACCCATCCTGTGTTTGCGCCCCTCAAATTTAAAACTACCTCGCCACCTATTTTCACGCGCACGCGCTACAGACGAAAAAGGCGGCCATCCGAGGCCGCCATCCTTACCCGTTCTCCGCTGCCGGTCGCTCCACGATGGCGACGCCTTCTTCGCCGTCGAACTCGTTGAGCATGACCTTGATGATCTCGCTCCTTTTCGTCGGCGCGAACTTCCCGACGAAGTCCGCCTGAATCGGCAACTCGCGGTGCTCCTTGCCGCGATCCACGAGGACGGCGAGTTGCACGCGGCGTGGCCGCCCGAAGTCTATCAACTGGTCGAGCGCGGCGCGGATCGTGCGTCCCGTGTAGAGCACGTCGTCTATGAGGACGATGTTGCGGTTGTCCACGCCGCCGGGCAAGTCCGTGCGGTTGACGATGGGGTTCGCGCCGACGGTCGAGAGGTCGTCGCGGTAGAGCGTGATGTCCACGACGCCGACGGGCGGGCGGTCGCCTTCGAGATCGGCGATCTTATCGGCGAGCCGGTGCGCCAGCGGCACGCCCCGCCGCTGAATGCCCACCAGATAGAGATCGCTCGAACCCTGATTCTCTTCCACGATCTCCGACGCCAGACGCGCGAGCGCGCGATTGATCCGCGCGCCGTCCATGATTCGCACTTTTTCAGTAAATTCCATCGGCGCGGATACTAACAAAGCAGGTGACGGATGACAAGAAAACCGCGCCTGTGATTGTTACCATGAGTTTTCCGGTTCGGAATCCTCATGCTTCCAACTAGCTTAGGAAAACTCTTACTTCCAAATTCGCTATTTTAGTTCCTTACAATTACTAGCTCAATTCTAGTTCAAGCTTTACTGACTTTAGAGCTGCTCGGACATCTTTATAATCATACCTCTTGTGCGGCTTTAAAAGACTGGCTACACGTTTTGGTGATGGATATTGCCCCATGCTGCATATTTTAATAACAATTCGTTTGACTTCACTTTGGAATTTTCTTTTCCTTTCAGCAGTAACCTTTTTCTGATATTTGTTGCGATGTGCTGTGAGTGCAAAAGCTTCTTCTGAGTATTTCGTATAAATAGTAGATACTGCTATGTTCAGCCTTTGACTGATTTCCATGATAGAAGGGGGTGGTATTTCGTCTAGTGCTGCTTTTAGTAAGTTCTTGGCATTATGATAATTTGTTTCTTCATACTTACTTATTCTGGCATTCAACTCAACACAAAGATCAGGAAACTTTTCCTTCAGACTCGTCACATATGTAATACCAAGACGTTTTGCGACTGTAAGCAAACTAGGTGGTGGAGTTTCATCTAACGCAGCTTTAAGCATGCCTTCAGCTAGAACCCAGTGATTCTTTCTATAATTTACATATCGTTCAGCAATATGGCGTATAAGAGAGGGCCAGAGCGTCGCGAACTTTTTCATACTTTTACCGTTTAAACGGAAACTCAATTCTTGCAGAGATGGGGGCGGATCTTCGGAGAGAGACTCCTTAAGTTTACAATGAATGCCCTCAAGGTAAGCTCTTTCAAATTCTCCTTTTCTTGCGAGTAAACTTTCATACTGCTTGGGGTATTGACGCCTTAGTGGGTGAATAGTTCCATATCCCAAACGCCGCGCAACTTCTCGTGCAGATGGAGGCGGGTCTTCTTCCAAGGCTATTTTTATAATATTTAGTGCCTTTGCCGGATCTGTTACTTCTACTAATTTTCGCTCCAGTTTCTTTTTACTTAAAAAGCATAAATGCCTGCTCTTTATTCTTTGACAGTAGTTTTTGTGGAAATAATATAAAGAGGAATAACTTTTATATCCTAACCTTCTGAGAACTTCCGTGAGGGATGGTGGTGGCTCTTCAAGAAGTGCCATTTCTAGCTCTTTACGATCTCGTCTAAATCTTTGAGGCGAACCAAAGGCTTTAGTATGTAGGGATATGTTCGTTTCCGCTATTCTACAAACCTCGGCATCAACTTCTCCTTTCAGAAATTCTAGAATACTGATTCCTGCGAAGTAGCACAATTTCCCCAGCACTCCTAATCCCGGTAAGGATTTCCCTGACAACCAATTACGCAGCGGCAATGCTGGAAACTGAATTTGTTTAGCAAAAGAGGAAAGGTTCCCTTCTGAAAAATGATCAACAACAGCAGAAAGTGATTGTTTTATATTTGTTCTATGTAGATGTATTTGTAGATTAGGCGCGGCGGCGAGAAATTGCCCGACGGACTGTGCTACCCAGAGGCCCTGAGCAAAATTGGTTTTACTTCCACAGCCGGGCGTGCCAACGTAGCTTGCCAAAGTAGACTCCACCAAATGATGTCGGCCAGCACTCCCTACCCTTGTTATCTGCGAACATGTACTAACGGAAAGGTTATGGTTCATGAGCGGAACTCTTATGATTCTAGCAGAGTCATCTTTAGGTACAAGATAGCCCATCACGCGTACATTTGCGGAAATCTTATGGTTCCAGAGGCGACTAAGTTATAGGAACAATCACAGCGCCCGCCTCCCGGTGAAACTCTACGACGGCTCGACGTTTGCGGGGCAGGGCGACAGGCGATGCGAGGTGGGGCGACGCCGTAAACTTCAGCGTCGCCCCGCCTTATCTCGACGCCGCACGTCGAGCGGCATCGAGACCCTGCTTGCCCGGAGGGTTACGAGCTATAACCCACGCCTAACGTCGCCGCCTCGTGCAGCGAGATGTTCTGGGCTTCTTGTTCGTCAACGGAATTGAGCAGAGAGTTCAGAGCAGCGCCACCCTGCTCGGCCTTGGGGCGAGCGGCTTGCGCGACCTGCGCCCCGTATGGCAGGTATTGCTTCAACTCGGCGGAATTCAGGATGGCTTCCCCGTATGACTGATACCCGGCGTTATTCACAATCGGCGCGACTCCGAACCTCAGAGTGTAGATTCCGCCCGCCTGAATGCGCGGCCTGATGGCTAGGGTGACCCCTGTGTTTGATGGTAGGTCTTCGTAGAAATCTGCCCAGTGGCCGCCCGGCCCCATGATCTGGAGGACGCCCGCGATCTGGACGCTGCCATAGCGCGGGCGACGCGACACCGGCCCCATGTTCAACGTCAGGATGAAGGTTTGCTCGCCCGCGACGGTCGGTTTGAAAATGTATTGGTAGCCGGAGTAGAGCGCGCACCCCGCCACGCCCGTGCCGGTTTCCGCGCCTAACTGCGCGACGATCCCGCCCGTGGTCGGGAAGTGTCTGCTGAAGCCCCAGAAACCCGGACAGGGCACGATGCGGCCATCGGGAGCGGGGAAGATGCCCCACGCGCCGCCGGGGTACGGCCCCTGTCCGGCGAATGGCGGCCCCAAATGTACGTTGGAGGCGATAAGGGCTTGCGGCGATTGCGGCTTCGCCTTCTTGCTTTTGGTAGCTGTTTTAGTCGGCATGTAGTTTCCTTTCTGGTGAGGGTCGGGGTTGGCGAGGAATCACCCCTTCCGGTGGGTTTCACTCTTCACACGATGACACCGACGCGTGTTGAGAAGTAGCCCCGGGCAGGCGGCCTTAACGCGGAGGCGCGGCACGGCGAACAGGTTCAAGCCCATTCGCACTGCGGATGCTTGAGATGTCAGGCAGTAGCGTGTCCACGCGTCGAGAGTTTCGGAGGGTCACCTGCGAACCGGGTCAACCTCATAACACTCTCAGTGCCGTTCAGGAAGAATATGAGGCTAACGGGTTGAGAACCTCGTTAGCAGGAATTTGAGACATGTAGAACGCGGCAATTATTCTCCTTTTAAGCAAAATGTCAATAACTTAAAAACCGTGACGAGTGACAAGTGAAGGGTGACAAGATAAACTCCTTTTCGCTCTTGTCACCCTTCACTTGCCATTAGTCACTCTTTAATGCTCTATCGCTCGCTCGTGCGTCCCGTCCTGTTTCGTCTCGCGCCGGAGACGGCGCACGAGTTCGCTTTGCACGCGCTCGGCGTCGCCCTCAAGACGGAAGGCGCGCGGCGTCTGGCCGCGCGTCGTTTGCAGCGCGCGCCCTTCGGCGAGTTGGAACGCTTCGGGTTGAGATTCAGCAACCCGGTCGGGCTGGCAGCGGGCTTCGATAAGAACGGCGCGGCGACGCACGAGTTGGCCGCGCTCGGCTTCGGGTTTCTGGAAGTGGGAACGGTGACGCATCTGGCGCAGCCGGGCAATCCGCAGCCGCGCTTGTTTCGACTGCCGCAGGAGCGCGCGCTCATCAATCGTCAGGGCTTCAACAACGAAGGCGCGGCTGCGCTCGCCGCGCGGCTTGAGCGACGAGGACGCCCCGGCTGCGTGCTCGGCATCAACATCGGCAAGAGCCGTGCGGTCGAACTGGCAGAGGCCACCGCCGATTACCTCGCCAGTTTCGAGATCGTGCGGCCACACGCCGACTACATCACGATCAACGTCAGTTCGCCGAACACGCCCAACCTGCGTGAACTACAACGCGCCGACGCGCTCGCCGGATTGCTCGACGCGCTGCAAAAGCGCAACCGGGAATTGTCCTTCCCTGCCGGACGAGATGAAGCGCGAGCGCGGCGTGTTCCGATCCTTGTGAAAGTTGCGCCCGATCTGGAAGAGCGCGACCTCGAAATGATTATTGATGTCGCGCGCCGCACCGGCATTGACGGCATCATCGCAACCAACACGACCATTGCGCGTGATAATTTACCGAACACACCGCCGAGCGTCGTCTCGGCAATCGGCGCGGGAGGCTTGAGCGGCGCACCGCTCGGCGCGCGTTCGACGGAGGTGATTCGTGCGTTGTATCGTCTCTCGCGCGGCACGATCAGGATCATCGGCGTCGGCGGCATCTTCAACGCGGCGGACGCGTGGGAAAAAATTTGCGCCGGGGCGAGCCTCGTGCAACTCTACACGGGTTTCATTTACGAAGGCGTTACCGCCGCCCGCGACATCAATGAAGGACTGGCCTCGATTCTCCGCCGCGAAGGCTTTCGCACACTCGACGAGGCCGTCGGCTGCCGGGCAGGTTAGCGTTCGGCAATTCACCCGCCAGCATCACGTTAAGTAAGTAATTTGAGATTCGGACGGTTTGATTCTTGCTGATTGCTGATTACTGACCGCTTCATCATTATGAACAACAAACTGATCATCGCGCTCGACGTGGAGACGGCAGACGAAGCGCGGCGGCTGTTCTCGCTGCTCGGCGCGCAGGCGGGCATGTTCAAGATCGGCTCGCAACTGTTCACTGCCGCCGGGCCGCAGTTCGTGCGCGAGATCGTGGCGCAGGGCGGGCGCGTCTTCCTCGACCTCAAATTCCACGACATCCCAAACACGGTTGCCGCCGCTTGTCGTGAAGCCGTCAGGCTCGGCGTCTCGCTCTTCAACGTCCATGCGGCGGGCGGCGGCGAGATGATGCGGCGCGCGGCGGAGGCCACGGGCGAGACGGCTGAACGCGAGGGCTTGCCGCGCCCCGCGCTCATCGCCGTCACGGTGCTGACGAGCGCGGATGCGAAGACGCTGGCGGAGACGGGCATCGCGGGCGCGCTGGAGGAACAGGTGAAGACTCTGGCGAAGCTGGCCGCCTTGAGCGGGCTTGACGGCGTGGTCGCCTCGCCGCACGAGATCGCGCCCGTGCGTTCGGTTGTCGCGCGCGAAAAGTTCCTGCTCGTCACACCCGGCGTGAGACCTTCAACGTCAGCGCACGACGATCAGAAACGCGTAATGACGCCCGCCGCAGCGGTGCGAGCCGGGGCGGATTACATCGTCGTCGGGCGGGCGATCCTGAACGCACCCGATCCGTTGCGCGCGGCGCATGAGATCGTCGCGGAGATGGAGCGCGCCGCCGGAGAACCCGCGAGCAGCACGCCGGAAGAGCAACGCATCTGAATGTGACGCGCGGCGGGTGCGTGGTGTAAGCTAGTGGACATTAATTCTCCCGTCGAAGGTTTAGGAACGGCATGCGTGCCTGCGGCGTGTAATGCTCACGTCCCGCTGCGCGCGGCGCGTGGTTTGACAGAGAAGTTCGAGCGAACCTGCGGAAATGAGGAAGCTACTTTTGCATCGAAGACACAGATTGCTTGCGGCATATACATTCCTGTTCGCCTGCCTGACATTCTCCGCGCCCGCCTTCGCGCAGCAAACTTCGAGCGCCGCCGTCGCGCCGGGTGCCTTTTCCCTTGCGCCTTATTTGGCGGGCGAGAAACTGACTTATAACGTCTCCTTCTCCAACTTCACCTCCGCGGGACACGTCGAGTTGTTCAATAGCGCGCGCGGCCAGTTCTTCAACCGCGAAGGCTTTGAACTGCGTGCGCGCGTCCAGACCGTGGGCGTCGTGCGCGCCGCTCTCTACGCCATAGATAACGAGTACACGTCTTACGTCTCTCCGCAAACCGGACTTCCCTTTCGCACACGATTCCAGCGACTCGAAGGCGGCAGCGCGTCGCCTGCTGCGACGGGAGGCGCAGGCCAACCCGCGCCCCCTATCGAAGCGACGCCCGCAACGCTTGATTTCCTCTCCGCGCTCTATCGCCTGCGCGCTCTGCCCCTCGCGGCGGGCGCGACTTATCCATTCAGGGCGGAGGGCGACGGCGTGCAATACGATGCGGAGTTGCGCGTCACCGGGCGCGAGACGGTGAAGACCCCTGCGGGAACTTTCAACGCCATCGTGACCCAACTGCGCGTGCGCAACAACTCAGCCGTGAATGACTACCGCACGCGCATCTATTTCACAGACGACGAGCGACACGTGCCCGTGCTCTTGACGGCCAGACTAAAAACCGGTGAGATACGCGCCGAACTCGCAAGTTCCGAGTTCATCAACACGACGCCCGCGCTCGCGCCGGGCAACGTCGCCGAAAACGTGCAACCGCCCGACGCGACTCCGACCCCGGAACGTGTGATCGTGCCCATACCGGGCGCAGGCGACGGCGCGGTCGCCGCCGCAGGCGGAGCGGAGGCGGATACGTCTTCCGATCTGCCCTTCAAAGTCGGCGAGCAATTGAACTTTAATTTCTTCCTCGGCACGTCGCCGCAGCCCGTCGGCATTGCCACCTATCATGTCCGCGCGCGCAACAGGTATGCGGGGCGCGACGGCCTCTGGTTCTCGGCCACGATGGCGACGAGCAACGCCCTCGCACAAGTCTTCCCCGTCGCCGACCGGATCGAGACTTACGTCGATGCGAAGACCCTGCTGCCCTTTCGCACCCAGTTGCAAATCCGCGAGGGCAACCACCGCTTGCAGGGCGTCGTCTCGCTCGATCAGGAACGCGGCTCGGCCACCGTCACCGACGGGAGCACCATCGAAATTCCCGTCGGCACTTACGACCTCGTCTCGGTCATCTACGCGCTCCGCTCCTTCGACCTGACGCCGCCCAAACGCAACGCCGTCTCCCTGCTCATCAACAAACGCCCGCGCACGCTCTTTATCACCTCGCTCACACGCGAGACGATTGAACTCGGAGGCAAACGCATCCCCGCTTACCAACTCGCGCTCGCCACGGACGAGGCGGCGGGCGACCGCTTCCAACTGCGGCTCTGGGTCGGCGCGGATCGACGCCGCCTGCCCCTCCGCCTCACTGCCGTCACACCCCTCGGCCCCGTCCGCGCAGACCTCTCCATCATCCCGCTCAACGCACAGTAAAATTTCCACATCACGTCGTCCCTAACAACCATCGCCCTAAGTGAAATTGAAAGTTGATTTCAACTAGGCTATACTCCGTGCGGTTAGCGTCGTTTAGAAACACGCGCTCTCCCTGCTCTTGCTATTCAGACCGGGGGCGGTTGTTCAGACTGAGGCACATGCTGCGCGCGAAGCGAGCAAAAGGTGGTTTCCCTGAGCAAAAATCTGACAGACACCAACGCGGCAGGCGCGCCCGCCGCGCAACCCGGACGCCGCGCCGGGACGACGCTCAACGCTCTGCCGCACGGCACGGAGGCGCGCGTCGTTTCGATTGACGGCGAGGGCGCGGTCGCGCGTCGCCTGATGGAGATGGGAGTCGTGCCGGGCGCGCCTGTCTGCGTCATCAAGGCCGCCCCGCTCGGCGATCCTCTGGAGGTGCGCGTGCGCGGCTACCACCTCGCCCTCCGCCGCGCCGAAGCACAGACGATCACAGTTGTGATGAATGATAAGTGAAAGCCGTAGATCATGAGCCGTAAATCGCAAACATACTAAAGCGGGTTTTAATCTATTCACGATTTACGATTCACGATTTACTTTTGTTATGCCTACGACCCTGAAATCCCCTGCCCCCGTTCGGGAAACCAACGCGACGCCGCCAGCGGGCGGTGGTGAAGCGCGGCCACTTACCATTGCGCTAGCGGGCAACCCGAACGCGGGCAAGACGAGCCTCTTCAACGCGCTCACGGGCATGCGGCAAAAGGTCGCCAACTACCCCGGCGTCACCGTGGAGCGCAAAGAGGGACACTGGCAACTCGCGCCCGATCTGCCCGCCGCGCAACTCATAGACCTCCCCGGCCTCTACAGTCTCGACGCCAACTCGATTGACGAACAGATCGCCCGCGACGTGATCACAGGGCGGCTCGCAAGCGTACCCAAGCCCGACTGCATCATCGCCGTCGTGGACGCCACCAACCTCGAACGCAATCTTTATCTCGCCACGCAACTACTGGAAACTGGCCGCCCGCTCGTCGTCGCCCTGACCATGATCGATCTCGCCGCGCGGCACAAGCTGGAGATAGACGCGCCGCGCCTGTCGGACGCGCTCGGCGTGCCCGTCGTGCCCGTCGTGGCCACGCAGCGACAGGGTCTCGACGCGCTGGCCGAGGCCGTCCTTCACGCAGCAAAGTCCGCTACGCCGCCCACAGCCGGTTGGCGTCTCTCCCCCGAAGCCGAACGCGAACTGGACGCGCTCGCCGCGCTCTCCGGCGCACCGGCCAACGGAAATGGCAACTACGGCGCGGACGCTATGGCGACGGACGCGAGCGCGCGGCGTTATGACGCGCTCGTCGAACTCTATGCGGAAGAGTTGCCGGAAGCGGCGGAGCATCAAGCTGCCGTCGCGTCGGCGCGTGCGCGGCTCGCCGAGGGGAATCCGCGCTGGTGGCAAGAGCCGCTGCTGGCGCGTTACAACTGGATCGAGGGCGTCGCGCGCCGCACGGTGCGCGACCACAAACCGGGGCGCACGCGCCGCACGGATCGCATTGATCGTTTCGTCACGCACAAGCTTTTCGGCCCCCTGATCCTGCTCTCGGTGATGCTGCTCATCCTCCAGACGATCTTTTCGTGGGCGCAACTGCCGATGGATTTGATCGACGGCGGGTTCGGCCAACTCGGCCAACTCGTGCGCGCGACGTTGCAGCCCGGCCTGTTGACCGATCTGATCGTTGACGGCGTGATTGCGGGCGTCGGCGGCGTGCTCGTCTTCCTGCCGCAAATTCTGCTTCTCTTCTTCTTCATCTCGCTTCTGGAAGACAGCGGCTACATGGCGCGCGCCGCGTTTCTGATGGACAGGCTGATGCGCGGCGTGGGCTTGCACGGTAAGGCGTTCATGCCGCTGTTGAGCAGTTTCGCGTGCGCTATTCCGGGCATCATGGCGACGCGGACGATTGAGAACCCGAAGGATCGGCTGGCGACGATCTTGATCGCGCCTTTTATGAGTTGCTCGGCGCGCCTGCCCGTCTACACTTTGATGATCGCGGCTTTCTTCTCCGGGCAGGAGAAAGTTCTCGGCGTGTTGTCTGTGGGCGTGGTCATCATCATGGCGATGTACCTGCTGGGGATCGCGGTGGCGGTCGTGGT
>DASPJG010000133.1:0-3270 GCA_035628755.1 Pyrinomonadaceae bacterium | reverse complement strand
CGGATAAAACTCGTCACTCCGTCGCAACTAATGCTGAAACTAATTTGCACTCCACCCCGTCCCTCATTTGAAAGGAAATTTTTATGCGCAGATCATCTTCACTCGGCTCTCTGTTGATCGGTTTGGTCTTGCTCGGCGGTTCGGCCTGCGCGCACCCTGGCACAGCGGCGGGGGTCGCCTCCACGAACCCGCCCGCGCCGGGAACGGCCACTGCCGCCGTCGCCGCGCAGAGTTCGAGCTTCATCCAAATTGAGGGCGCGGACTTGCGCGCGAAACTCGACGTGGCGAGCGCGCGCGCCCGTTCGTCGCGCACGCCTTACTGGTCGGCCTACTCGTTCGACGTGCGCCCCGGCGTCGCCGTCGATCCGAACGGCGGCGAGTTTCACGGCTCGATGAATTCCAGCGGCGGCACGACCGTCTTTGTCGGCACTTCGCGCGGCATGACGGTCGAGACGCGCAACCTCGGCGTCTTCCTGTTGCGCGAAGCGGGCGGCACAGCCGTCACGCGCATGGAGATTTACAACCTCGACCGCAAGCGCGAATACAGCGGCTACCCGGTCTACTGGCTCGGGCGCGCGTCGAACGAGGAGAGCTTGAATTACCTGCGCGGCCTCGCCGAGTCCGCGCCCTCGTCCGCTTCGACCACGAACGCGGGTCTGCTCAACCAGCACGCCACGCTCGCCATCGCGATCCACGACGACGCGCGCGTCGGCGGGATGCTCAAGCAATTCGTCAAGGCTTCCAACAACCCGAAGGTGCGCTCGACCGCCGTCTTCTGGATCGGGCAGATCGGCGGCGAGACGCAGTTTCTCGCCGACATTGTGCGCGACGAACGCGAGGACGGGAAATTGCGCCGTCAGGCCGCGCACGCCATCGGCGAGAGCCGCGACCGCGCCGCGCTCTCACTGCTGCAAAGTCTCTACGAGGGGTTGCCGCAATCCACGTCCACGCAGCGCGAAGTCAAACGCGGCCTCATCCATGCCGTCTCGGACAACGAGAATCAGGAGGGCGCGGCGGCGTTCCTCCTGAAAGTGGCGAGGACAGACCCGGACGGCGAATCGCGCCGCGCCGCCGTCCACGCGCTCGGCAGCCCCGGGCGCGAGGCGGTGATCGACGACCTGATGGGCATCATCTCTAGCGATCAGGACGAAGACGTGCGCCGCGCCGCGCTGCATGCCCTCGTGGAGATCAAGACGCCGCGCGCGCACGGGAAACTTCTGGAAATCGCGCGCACGGGCAATAACGCCGACCTGCGCCGCCACGCCATCCACAGGCTCGCCGAGATCGAAGGCGAAGCGATGCTCGGCGAGTTGCTCAAACTCTACGACGCGGAGCAGAACAACGACGTGCGGCGTCAACTTCTCCGCGCCTTCTCCGAGATGAAAAGCCAGCAGGCCGAAGACAAACTCTTCGCCGTGGCGCGCGGCGGCGCGGGCACGAACGCCGACTTGCGCCGCCACGCCATCCACATGATCGGCGAGCGCGCGGGCAAGCGCAGCCTCGACCTGCTGCGCGAGACGGTCGAGAGTTCGAGCGCGGAGACGCAGGTGCAGATGCAGGCCGTCCACGCCATCAGCGAACGCCCGGCGGAAGAATCAGTGCCGCTGCTCATCAAGATCGCGCGCACGCACCCGAGCCAGCAGGTGCGCCGCCGCGCCATCCACGTCCTCGGCGAATCGGGCGACCCGCGCGCGCTCGAATTTTTCCGGGAGGTGCTTAAAAGCGAAAAGGAGTAAAACACGATGAACTCGAAGAAAACTCTCGCCGCCGCCGTCGTAGCGGTGTTAACCATGCTCGCGCTGCTCGCCGCCGCGCCCGTCTCCGGCGGGCAGAAGTTGAAGCACAAGCAGAAGAAAGAGAAACGCTTCGAGCCGGTGGTCAAACAACGGGTCGAAGAATACGCGGGACGCTATACCGGCATCATGCCCGACTACTATCTGGAGATCGCGGCGGGCGCGGACGGCAAACTCTCCATCACGAGCCAGGAGGGCGGCAACCGCGCGACGCTCCGCGACATCCGGCTCGCGGGCGCGCGGCTGACGGCCACGCGTGTCTACGCCGACGGCGCGACGAAGGAGTTCGAGGCCACGTTCGCCAACCGGATTCTGAACGGTCAAAGCTCCTTCGGCATCATCGTGGAAAACGTCAAAGTGCCGTTCGAGGGCATGACCTTCACGAGCATCTTCTACCGTCTCGACCCGACGCCCTGAGGATTCGTCCCGCGGAAAACGCCGCTCCACAAGCGGCCTATACCGGGACTGAGGCGCAACCTCCCCGCCCGCGCGTGATGCAGGCACGCGGGCGGGGAGGTTGCGTTTTCGCCCGCCCAAACCTTCGTGTTTCCGCCGGAATTTCCCTTTTCCCGCCGTTCGCCTTACTTTTATCCCGCCCATCTGAAACTTTTTGCGCCCGAACCGCACTAACACACTGGAAGACGGACGACACAGCCTGTGATGGAAACATTGAGCGGAGCATTGACGGTCGAACCGGCGGGCGCACACGCGAAGCCTCTGATGAATAGTCCCGAGCAACTCATCGCAGCGGCGCGGCGCGGCGACCAGGAAGCCTTCCGGCACATCTTCGACAGGTGGGCGCGTCCCGTCGTCTCTTTCGTCTACGACATGGTGGGCGACCGCGCGCTCGCGGAGGATTTGACGCAGGAGACCTTCGTGCGCGCCTACAAGTATCTGGACGCGCTGCGCGACGAGTCGAAGTTTTCGACGTGGCTGTTCAGCATCGCCAAGAACGTCGCGCGCGAGCACCTGCGCTCCGCGCACAGCCGGAGCCGGAAAGTTGATCTGGACGACGAGACGGTGCTCGAACTGCACGACGAGCGACCGACGCCCGCCGTCGCGCTGCTCGATAAGGAGTTGAACGGCGTCGTGCGCCACGCGCTCGGCGCGCTCGACGAGGACAAGCGGCTGGTCTTCACGTTGAAAATTTTCCAGCAGCGCAGCTACGAGGAGATCGCGGAGATCACGGGTTTTTCCGTGCCGAAAGTGAAGACCGATCTGCACCGCGCGAGGACGGAGATGCGGCGACGCATGAGTCCTTATCTGGGGGTGAAGCAATGAAGTGTGAGGAATGCACCACAAACGCGCTCGAAGAATTTTTGGACGGCGAACTCGACGCGCGCCGCGCCGCAGAGATGGGGGCGCACCTCGCTGCCTGCCGCGCCTGCGCCGCCGCCTATGACGAACTGCTCGACGAGCAGGCGTTGTACGCGGGCTACGAGCGCGACCTGAACGTGTCGCCGCAGGCGTTGTGGAC
>DASPJG010000132.1:0-5032 GCA_035628755.1 Pyrinomonadaceae bacterium | reverse complement strand
TCCGCCAGTTTTTGATCCGCGCTGTTAAATGCGTTCACCTGCCAGCGGTAAGTGCCTTTTGCGAGGGGCTTGTCTATCGCGAAGGAAGTCCCGTCGATGCGTTCGTTGATGTAGGGAGAGGTCGCTCCGGGTTCTTGGGGGTAAACGCTGAACTTGTAGTAGGCCGCCTCCGGGTATGAGTCCCATTTGAGTTCCAGATTCTCCGCGCTGACCTTCGCCCCCGCTTTGGGATTGAGCACTTTCAGATCGCTCTTAAAGAGATTGGTGGGCGCGATGAACAGGGTCTTGTCAGCGGCAACGTCGTACTTGGTCGAGCTAAGCCCTCCGATGCCGGAAGCCGCAAAGATGTACGAATCAGTGTCAAACACGCGCGCCAGCAAACCTTCGTATATTTTCGGTTCCACGTCGGCAATCACATACTCGCCGTTTGCATCCGTGCGCGCCGTATAGGTTTTTCCGTCGCACCCGCCCAAGAAACGGTTGAACTTTTCGCACAACTTAACTTCGATGCTCCCGGCAGGCTTGCCGTTGAAGAGGACTTTGCCCTGCACGTTGCCCGTTCCGGGCGCGGGCTTCTGTTTCTCGACGCCGCCGGCGACGCTCTCGGTCTGGGTCGTCCCGGATGAAGAATTTGTTGCCCCGGCTGACGGTTGCGAATTCGTGTTGCCGCTCTGGCAACCCGCCAGCGAGATTGCCGTTATCACGCAGAGGCAGCTAACCAGCCATTTCTTAAACATCATAGATGAGCCTTTCCTTTGTCTCTCCGTCGGCGGGAGAGTTGGGGTGATCTGTCTGAGTGGATGCCGGTCAGGGACAGCAACCTGAGCTTTGCGCCTTTCAGGGACAGGAAACCACTGACCTGAAATGATGTTCGTAATGCCGGAACGAGGACACCGTTCGATTCGGTATTCCGGATAATTAACCACGGCGAGGCCAACTGATTCTCTTGTCCCACACCATTCGCCACGGACACGCTCACGCGGTCTGCCGGAGCAAGCTTTGTGCGGCACAACTTCGTCGGAGACTTATTATATCGTAACAGGCGCGAAGAAAAGAAAAGGGCGGTCACTCGTAGAGAGCCCGCCCTTTTCGGCGTTGAGAGATGGCGCGCGTCGTCAATAGGCGTTGAGTTCGTTGATGGCGCGCAGCACGTCTTCGGGTTGCGGGAGGATGGCGTCTTCGAGTTGGGGCGCGTAGGCGACGAAGGTGTCGAGGGCGGCGACGCGGCGGACGGGCGCGTCCAGATATTCGAACAACTCGTCGGCGATGCGCGCGGCGATTTCCGCGCCGAAGCCGTGCGTGCGCGTGTCCTCGTGCGCGACGATGACGCGGCTCGTCTTCTTGACGGTCGCGGCAATTGTCTCCCAGTCGTAGGGCGCGAGCGTGCGGAGGTCTATGATTTCGACGCTGATGCCCTGCGCTTCGGCCTGTTTGGCGGCGACGATGGAGCGTTGGACGAGCGCGCCGTAAGTGATGATCGAAAGATCGTTTCCTTCACGCACCGTTTTGGCCTTGCCGAAGGGGAGCAGGAAATTGTCGGGCGGATACTGGGATTTGTTGTACGCCTGACGGTAGAGGTGTTTGTGTTCGAGAAAGAGCACGGGGTCGTCCGAGCGGATCGCCGTGCGCAGGAGGCCGTTGGCGTCGAGCGCGTTCGAGGGATAGACGACGCGTAGGCCGGGGATGTGCGTAAAGAGCGTGTCGCCCGATTGCGAGTGATAGACCGCGCCGCCCTTGAGATAACCGCCGACGGGGCAGCGGATGACGATGGGCGCTTTGAAGTCGTTTGCGGAACGCCAGCGGATCAGCGCGAGTTCATTTCTGATCTGGTGGTAGGCAGGCCAGATGTAGTCGAAGAACTGTATCTCGACGACGGGCTTCAAGCCACGCGTCGCCATGCCGATAGCGCGACCGACGATGTTGGCCTCGGCTAGGGGCGAGTTGAAGACGCGCGCCGAGCCGAAAGTGCGTTGCAGGTTGGCCGTCACTTTGAAGACGCCGCCCTTGCCTTTCACCTTGCCCAGGTTCTCTTCGCGCGACACGTCGGCCACGTCCTCGCCGAAGACGACGATGCGCGGATTGCGCGCCATCTCTTCGTGCAGGCAGCGGTTGATGTTGTCAACCATCGTGCCCGTGTTGCCTGACAACTCCGCGCCTTCCTCGGTGTCGAACTCCTTCGACGTGGGATCAACGTCGGGCGAATAGACGAACCGCGTCGCCGTCTCCGGCGCGGGCTGTTGGCTCTGGAGCGCGAGGTCTGCCGCCTCGTTCACGGCGGCGTCAACCTCGTCTTTCAACTTCTGCAACTCTTCCTGCGTGACGAAGCCTTCCTCCACCAGCAACGCGCCGAAGCGTTTGACGGGGTCGCGCTCGGCATCGGACGTGCGCTCCTCGTCGGGGCGGTAGAGTTTTTCGTCGTCGGAGAGCGAGTGCGAATAGGGGCGGATCACTTTGGCGTGGACGAGCGCGGGGCCTCTGCGCGCCCGGCAATATTCGACGGCGCGCCGGAGCGTTTCCAGAGACTCGACCGGATCAGTGCCGTCGCACTTCTGCAAGTAGAGATCGGGGAAGCCCGCGACGAGACGCGACACGTCGCCGCCCGCCGTCTGCACCTCGACGGGCACGCTGATCGCGTAGCCGTTATCTTCGACGAGAAAGAGCACCGGCAATTTCAGGTTGCTCGCCGTGTTCAGGGCTTCCCAGAATTCGCCCTGGCTCGTCGTGCCGTCGCCGGTCGAAACGTAGACCACCTCGTCGGCGTGAAAATTCTCGACGCGCCCCTTCAACTCCTCGATCAACCCGAAGCGATAGCCCGCCTCGGCGCACCCGACCGCCTGCAAGAACTGCGTGCCCGTGGGCGACGATTGCGAGACGATGTTGAATCGCTTGTGACCCCAGTGCGAGGGCATCTGGCGACCGTGCGAGTTGGGGTCGGCCTCCGCGCCGACCGCCGAGAGCAGTTGTTCGAGCGGCGTCATGCCGAGTTGCAGGCAGAGCGCGCGGTCGCGGTAGTAGGGATAAAACCAATCATAGCCGGGACGCAGGGCGATCCCTGCCGCCGTCAGCACGGCCTCGTGCCCCGCGCCGCTGATCTGGAAAAAGATTTTGTTCTGACCCTTGAGTTGAATCTCTTTGTCATCGACGCGACGCGACATATACATCGTCCGGTAGATGCCGAGCATCTGCTCTCGATCCAGCCCGTGATATTCGCGCGCCTTCAATTCGGTCGCCATCTTCTTCAATACCTCTATCTAAAAATTTACTCTCTAATCTTCGTACTCGTTCTCCAGCGTCATCCGGTAATCTTCGGCCATCGAGGGGTGGCCGTGGGCGGTTGCGACTTCGATGCCACGTTGATAGGCGGCGCGGGCGGCGTCGCGGTTGCCCAGACGTTCGTGCGCCTGCGCGAGCATGCCGTAGGCGTTGCCCTCGTCGTTGAAGAGTTGGAGATATTTCGTCAGCGTGGCGACGACATCGGCGTGCCGCCCCGCCTTCTCATATTCCTTTGCCAGCCCGAACAACACCTGCGTGTTGTCGGGTTCGCTCTCAAGCATCTGCTCGAAGACTTCTATGCGTGAAGACATAATTCGTGGAGCGTGAAGCGTAAATCGTGAGCAGTGAAAAATCGTTTTCCGCCATTCACGATTTATGATTCACAACTTACCTTCCTATTGTACCTTCGGTTGCCGGTTGTCAATCATCAGCTTGGCGATGGTTTGCAGTTGCATGTTGGACGTGCCCTCGTAGATCGCGCCGATCTTCGAGTCGCGCCAGAATTTCTCGACCGGGTAGTCTTTGACGAAGCCGTAGCCGCCATAGAGTTCGATGGCCTTCGAGGCGATGTGCTCGGCGGCACGCGAAGAGTAGAGTTTCGCCATCGCGGCCTCTTTGACGAAGGGCAAACCGGCGTCCTTCAGGCGCGCGGCGTTGTAGACGAGCAGGCGCGCGGCTTCGAGTTCGACGGCGAGTTCGGCGAGTTGAAACTGCACGCCCTGAAACTGGTTGATGGCGCGCCCGAACTGTTGCCGCTCCGAAGTGTAGGCGAGCGCGGCTTCGAGCGCGCCGCGGGCAAGACCGATCATCTGCGCGCCGATGCCGATGCGCCCTTCGTTCAAAGTCTCGATGGAGACTTTATAACCTTTGCCGAACTCGCCGAGGAGGTTCTCTTTCGGCACGCGGCAGTTGTCGAAGATGATCTCGGTCGTGGAAGAGGCGCGGATGCCGAGTTTGTTCTCCTTCTTGCCGACGCTGATGCCCTCAAAACCTTTCTCGACGATAAAGGCGGTCACGCCGCGATAACCCTCTTCGGGTTTGGCGTTGGCGAAGACGACGAAGATTTCCGCCTCGACGCCGTTCGTGATCCAGAGTTTTTGCCCGTTCAGTAAGTAGTGGTCGCCGCGGTCTACGGCTTTGGTCTGCATGGCGAAAGCGTCCGAGCCGGAACTGGCCTCGCTCAGGCAATACGCTCCGATCTTGCTGGTGGCGAGTTGCGAGAGGTACTTCTTCTTCTGTTCGACGTTGCCCCAGCGGATGATGGCGTTGTTGACGAGCGTGTTCTGCACGTCCATCAGGACGCCGACCGAGGGGTCAACGCGCGAGAGTTCTTCGACGCCGATGATGGCCGAGAAGAACGACGCGCCCGTGCCGCCGTACTCTTCGGGCGTCTCGATGCTCATCAGGCCGAGTTCGAAGAGGTGTTTGATGATCGAGGCGTCCATTTTGGCGTGCTCGTCCATCTCTTCGCGCCGGGGCTTGATCTCGCCCTCGGCGAACTCGCGCACGCTGGCGCGAAACATGTTTTCGTCTTCGGAATAGACGGTTAAAGGCGCGCCGCTCAGGTGTTCGGTTGCTGCTTTGCTCATCGCTCTCTACAGACCTTCTTGATTGAGATTAAATTTTATGGCAGACAATTGTAACCGTAAGCATCGCCGATCAATAAGCCTCCGGTCAACCTGTGAAAGCCGTGAATCGTGAATCGTCAATCGTGAATAGAAAAAGCTTGTCTTAATCTATTTACGATTCACGATTCACG
>DASPJG010000131.1:0-7397 GCA_035628755.1 Pyrinomonadaceae bacterium | reverse complement strand
AGCGCCCGCGCGATGAGTTCTCTTTCGTACATCGGCCATTGGGCGTGAAGATCGTTCGCCGAGCGATGCCGGCCACCGTCGGCACCCGCAATCAATTCGCAGATGTCTACGAAGTCACCGGCCTCGTCGTCCGCGTCTTCCATCATCGTTGCCGCTGTTGACGTCAGATCCCGTTGGACCAATCCAACTCGCTCTTGCCACGTTACATACGGGACCAACCGATAGTGATGTGGATTCAGGCAACCCGGCCGTGGGCAAAGTCTGGTGCGTAGCCGCATATCCGAAGGCACCTCGCGACCTGTAGCTAGTTCGACGAGTAGCCGCAGGGTTTGCCGAGGCCTTCCCCCATGAAAGACTTTTCGCTCACCGTCCCAACACGGTTGCGCCGCTTCGCCCGGCCAGCCAGCCAAAGCCTTCAGCAGATCATCAGGTTCCGCCCTCATCGCCCTGGACAGCTTTACGAGCAGGTCTGTCCGGGGGCGCATTAGATAACCTGACCCGGGGTGAAATATATCTCCCATCCTCTCTCTTCTTCCAGAGAAGAAAAGGAAAAGAGGATAAAGGAAAGGACGCGGGTTGAGGTTATGTAATTAAGAAGGTGTAGACCCTTTTGCGGGAGCGCACCCGGTGAAGCGGATTGGACCATGGCGTAAAGACCCCGGAAAATTTTTCTGATTTTTGGTGCTATTACGCGCCACCGAATTCCCGGGCGGATAGGAATAGTTGGGCTTGGCGAAACCAGAGAACAGGAAATTCAGGACGTCGTCGCTGCAAGGTCAAAGGTGAAACCTCGCGCCAGTCGGACATTGTGCCGACCAATTCATGCACACAGTCCGGTTCATACGCGATCATCTGCCGAAACCCCGGCCGCATAGGCACGGGTGGTGCCTCACATTGGGGGAATCGACTCACGACCCAATGGTGGGGGTTAAAGCAACTCCGATCACCGCAATGATGCGGCATCGCCCGCCAGCCCCTGCCCAATCGCAAACCGCTCGCGGCTTCTATGAGAAGCTCCACCACGAGACGCTCGTTCCCTTCGTAGAGCGTCTTAAGCGTCGGAGAACGGAACCAAGGAGAAACCTCCTTCAGCCAACACCGCGTCAGACGACCGTCCCGAAACGGATGGGGCCAACGCCCCCGCGAGAGTCCCATCACGAATCTCCTACCCGCCACGGCATGCGCCACATGGCATCGCGCCTCTCGCTGCGCGCGCGAGAGCTCGCCGCCGGTGGTAATGATCGGTTTCCGAGGCTCACACATGGACGTCGAACCTGCGCGTAACGCTAGCGAGGTACGACTCAAGGTCGGCCTTCCGATACAGAACCCTCTTCCCAGCCTTGACGTAGTTGGGAGGTAGATGGGCCCACCGGCGGCGAGCAAGCCAGCGAACGGTCAATCCCGCGTAACATTCGCCAACCCGTGCCGGGGTCAGGTATTCTTCGTTGTCGTCGTTGGACATATGTCACCTCTCTTGGACAGGGGAGGTACCTGGCCAAGAAAGGCGACGAAAGGAGCGGTAGTGACGGAAAGTGAGTATCGATGAGTATCTACTGGAAGCCCGGCTCGCCCCTCGAACTTCGCTGCCGCACCGGTGCTTGCGACAAGTAAGCGACCATCGTCCGCTAAGAGCAGGTCGTTCTAGAGCCGTCAGCCGTCCGAGGCGAACAGGGCGTCCAGCTGAGGGTTGCTGGTTATCAGCTTGACCTTGTTCTGAACGGCCAGCGCATTGACGTTTAGCCGCCTGAAAGTCTCCCCCCCTGCCGGAGACGGCATCTTTCGGATCATTTCAATCTTCCGGAACAAGTGCCCATGCTTTTCTGCGAATTCTGCAAGTCCGATCGCCTTCTCAAAGTTGTCGGCCAAGCTGGGGTCGTGGGGCTCCAAAATGTCGACTAGCACTGCGCCCGCTGGGCTCATGTGAAGAGTGATAAAATCAGGGAACATGGCTCGCACGACGCCGCCCGTACGATAGGGTACTTCAAGCGACCAAGGTTTCCGGTCGACGTTGCGGAACCAGCCAATCACAGATGCCTGGGCGATCTCGCCCTCGATGAGATCACGCTCCCATGAGCTGCCAAAGTCGGCGCGGAACTCCCCATCGGCCTCAACGAAGATGTGCTTCGCAAGCTCTGGGGCGGTTTCGCTCCTTTTAAAGTCCAATGTCTCAGGCAGCACCCACGGGATGTCGGACGGCTTGGCGGTCGCTAAGCGGAGCTTTTCGTAGCTGACACGGCGGTGCTCCTTTAGCTGCCAGATCTCACCCTTGTATTCGTCGTACAGGCGGTTGAAGGCGAGTTCGCAAACAGCCTCAAGCGCGATCATCGAGGCATGGCTGCCCGAGACAATTATTAGTTCCGACTTTACATCTCGATCCGGCCGACTGTCGTGGGCTTCCCAGTAAGCTACGTGCAGGCCATTGCCGAGTGAACGCCCCGCTGCTTCGAACAGGCGGTCCAGATCGATGTCAGAGATCGGAATCTGGTAATCCCCGGCCAGAGGGGGAATGTCGACACCTTGCTGAACGGTCACGGTGCGCAGGGCGATATTCTGAACTGCCGCCCTCTGTGCTTCTAGGTCGCCAGAAGCTTGCAGCTTTGCGACCTCTGCATCCAGTTGGCCAATGATGGCGGTGCGAGCGTCGTCCCAAGCCTCCGCCGCCAGCCCGTCAATCGTCAGGCCTCGGGCGAGGCCGAGATACCTCTTCACGTTGCTCTGGGAGCGCGCCGCCCGAACGCGATAAGTCACTAGATTTTCGAGCGCGGTAAACAGATCCCCGGAACCATCGCGCCGGCCGAGCACGACCAATTCACTGCTCGAGCCGGTTTCAGATGGAGGAACCTCTTCGACGTTCTGCAGATCAGCGACAACGGCGTCCACAGACGCTTTATCGAAGTACGGCACATAGAGATGGACGTCGTTGAGTTCGGCGTCCCGTTCGATGCGGCGAGCCAGCGGGGTGCGAACCATGCGGCCCAAGAGTTGGGCAATGTATGTGTGGTCCTCCGCGCGACGGAAGGACATCATTACCTCGGCTCGTGGACAGTCCCAACCGGTCGATAGATTCGTCTTGAAGAACACCACTCCGATTTCGCGATTTTCGCTGATCCGAGAAGCGTCGACTTTTCTAACCAGCCGCCCTCCAACATCCAAGTCACCCACGTCGTGCATCGCGTGGGCGACCTCGCTTTCGTTCAGCCGCCGATCAATTGCTTTCTCGATGACAGCCACCGCACTTTGAAGGTCCGTCTTGGAGTATGAGTTGTTCGTTCCGTTTTCGATCTGAACTACCAAAATCGGCCAAACACGCTGCTCCGCCTCGTCGTTGCAGTAGGTTCCCCAGCGATCCGTCAACCTTCCCCATTTGATGGCCGCTTGCTCCAGCAGTGACATTTCCGCTGCGTTCGCATGCTGAGGGTGGTGGATCAGAATGCGATCCTTGAGCAGTCCGGATTCGCGAACCTCGTCGGACGGGATTGCGACTTTGTGGACGGTATGGGGAGCGTGCTCCAACAGGTTCATGAACCGCCGCGGCGTAGCCGACATCCCAATCACAAGGGGCATCATTGGGACATTGGCTTCCGGAAAGCCCAGGATGAAGCGCTGCATGATCGTTTGCGCTTCTGCCGCCAGCTTTCCGGTCGCCATCCCACGATGGGCCTCGTCGATCACAACGTAGAACCTGTCGGGAGCGGCCCGTGCGGTGTTTGCGAAGGTCGACCAGACAGAAAACTTGCGGCCGTCACCTTCCTTGGTGAGCAGCTTGTCAGCGCCAAGCTTCTGAGTGTTCACAAAATATATTTGCCCACCAGTCAGGGTCTGTGCGTCGAAAGATGAGTCTATGGATACGAGCTGGCGTGTCCTTATTCTGTCAGACGACCACTCTATCTTCCGCCGTGTCTGTTCATTGAGCTCTGGCATGTCCGAGACCCACAGAATCACCGCGTCATCCTGGGCAGGCAGTGTGTCGTGACCGTAAAAAATATCCTCAAACAAGGAAGTCATGACGATGGTCTTTCCACTCCCCGTGGGAGCAGAAAATGCAATTGCCTGCGGATTCGAAATGGATGAATGGGCACGAGCAAACAAAACCTTCTCGCGCAACAACTCCAGAGCGGCGTCTTGAAATTCAAAAAGCTTCAACTTCATGTGGATTCAGCCTCACGTCGGCCGACCGCTCCATTAATCACAAAGTTCTCCAAATAGTCTCTGTAGAGCTGGTACGTCAGCAAATCCGACCCACGAACCTCATGGACCGTTTCGGTAATTTCTTTGAAAGCGTCGTCATCGTCCGTGACGATGTAAACACAGCTGATCGGGGTGTCGGCACTTAGGATGTAGCTAAGCGTTTCGACTGCTGTGTCGTCAGTTAGAACGATAAAATCGTTGGCGGCAGTTGAAAACACCCCGGGAGGAGCAATGTTGTCTGCCAGCTTCGGGCATGGACCATTCGCACCAGCCTTCATCCAAAGCAACGGGAGAATGTCTGCAAATGCCTTCTTCAAGGCTACTCGACGTTTGTCTAAAAACCCGAGCCTGAAATATGAGGTATTTGCAGCAAAACCAGATTTCATAGGCCGCTTCTCTTCAACTTCTACCATAAATGGCGAAAGTTGAAGCTCGACTTCCTTCTTCAATTGAGCGAACTGCTTCTTTCCGGACGCGACTATGTAAACTGTCTCAATGTCATCTCTTCCGTCTAGAGAAGAGAGCCACTGCTCTCGGTGGTCAATGTCAAAAAGCACGGTGGATGACGAGGCTTCGCTCGTTGCAAATCCCAAATCAGGATCCACGGTTGACTGTGGGATTCCATCAATAAGGCTCAGCAGCTGCCTCTTTGCGTCAACGGTGCTCAGACGGCCCCCTTCAGCGAAGTCGATGTGTACATAGCGCCTTGCCTTAGGCTCGGGAACTTTGCGGCCAAGTAGGTAATCCCCCTCCAAGGGCTCACCCGTGTCGCGCTTGCCGGCAATCGAGTATTTGGTGCGGGGCCACGTCACCGCTCGACAAATGCCATGCCGTTCCCATTCCGCATCACCGGGGCGGTGCCCCGCTGCCCGCAAAGCCTCCGCCTCCTCAGCGGAGACTTCGTTGTTGGTGATCAGGATGCAGCGGCGGTTTCCCCCGTCAGCCGCGTTCAGGAGATTAAGAGCGTTTAGCGTCGTCCCGCTACCGGCAAAGAAGTCGACGACTAGGGCATTCGGGCGATCCCGAACCACGGTCGCGAGAGCGTCCTTGGTTGCGTAGAGGGACTTCGGAAACGAGAACTTGCTTCCGCCACCAAGGATTTTGCGAAGCAAACTTGATCCGTAGATTCCAGAGTCGTGGGTTCCTCGGTGCCAAACCGTCTTGATGCTCTTTAATCTGGCTTCTTGGTTCGCGTACTCAATGATCGCCGCGCCCGTTATCGGGTCGGTGCCGGCGACGATAATTTCACCTTTCTCGATCCGCGATCGAGTGCCTCTGTTGAGATAATGGACAGTCCAGGTGTTCCGCTTTTTGTCGAACCCGCCTAGCCGGACGTAGCCAAGGCTAAGAAGGGTGCGAAGGGTTCTCGGACTAACCTGCCACCTCCCATGGGAGCCATCGGTTCTGATGGGCCACGCGACCGTCATGTCGGGATTGGGAGGCGGCGGAACGTCAGATGAATCTAGCGGCTCACCAATCTCGACGATCGCTCTGCGCACAGGGTCGACGTATATTGGATAGTAGAGGCTATATCGATCCTCTCTACGTGCACCTGTCCCTCCGCGCAAAAGGCGCTCCCATCTCGGTGCCGCCAGCTTCTCCGAGTGGCTGCGTTCGGGGGAGAGAAGATCGTCGTGGTGCGGCCGGAGGAAAGCCCCGGGTTTGAACGCGAAGAGAGCATATTCTTCCGTTCTAGCGAGCCGACCCTGCGCCACCCCTTTTTGATTGATCACGATAGTCGCAGTCTGTAGCGCACATTCTGGGAATACTTCTTCGAGAAGCATCCCAAGATGATGGACCTCATGTTCATCAATCGTAACTATCAGCACTCCGACATCTGGTTTGAGTAGCTTTTTAGCAATTCGAAGACGACGCTCCATAAACGAGAGCCACTTCGAGTGCCGCCAGCTGTCATTGGCGTCAACATAGTCGTTGTTATATTTCCAATCTCTCGCACCTGTGTTGTACGGAGGGTCAATGTATATGCAGTCTACCTTCCCGCCGTAGAGATATTCCAGAAGCTGTAGGGCGTGAAAGTTGTCTGCCTCAATGAGCGCGTGCCACGGATCTTGAGGGTTCCCGCCTTGGAGCGAGTCAACCTCCTCTAGGGTAGGGAAGATCGGATCACCGAACTGCTTCAGTGTGACGAGTTCAGAAACAGGGACTTCGACCGTTCCGCTGTCGGCTGTGGAGCCGCCGGCTTTGGCCGCTGTTGCAACGCCTCCGGAAAGTGCCGTCACTCTCCAAAATGCAGTTACGTCACCATCCCGTTTGGCGACCAAATCGCCGACGGCAATAGGAAGATCAAACAGCGCCAAGAGCTCCGGTAGGTGCTCCTCGTAGACCAACCCGAACTTCTTTTCGCGGCTCAGGAGACCCCACTCGCGCTGGAGGCGCTCCCGGAGCCGAGTATCGTCCACTTGGCCAATTAGATCGAGAATCGCTGACAACGTCGCCCCCTCCTTTCCACGACCTATGCATGCCTCAGTGGCCCCAGTCCACGAGCCGATGCGCCCCGCTTGGGATTTCGTACCCTACCCCCGCATCGCCAGTTCGATAGCCGAGCCTACTCGGTTCGCAGCCTCCTTGATCGGATCGGACGCGAGGTGGGCGTAACGCTCGGTGGTCCGGCGTTCCTTGTGACCCAGCAGGGCAGCGACGACTTCTAGGGACGCGCCTTCTGACAGGCTTTGGGACGCGTAGGTGTGCCTCAGATCATGAAGCCTGACTCCTTCCAGCTTGGCCAGCGCTCTGACTTCTCGCCAAATCTTGGAAGCGTTCTGGTAGTGGCTGGTGCCGGTCGTTGCTGGAAAGACCCAAGGTGATCCGGCCATCACTGTCACACGGGCCAGCAAGGCCGCCGCCGCGCGAGATAGGAAGACGACCTTAGCACCGGTCTTGCTGTCTTTCAGGCGGAGGAAACCACGCTCCAGATCGACCTCGTCCCATCGCAAGCCCTCGATCTCGCGCCGCCGGCATCCGGTGAGGGCCAGGAGACGAATGATACTCAGGCCACGAGGATCCCTCTGCCCCTCGCTGCGGTCGAGTGCCTGCCCCAGCCGCTCCAGTTCGGGGACCGACAGGAAGCGCTCGCACTTCGAATCTGGCGTTTTCTTCACGCCGACCGTGGGGTTCGCCATCAAGTATCCCCGCTCGACGGCATAGTTCAGCACCACGCTCAGCGCGCGCAGGGTCCGCGTCGCGGCTCC
>DASPJG010000130.1:0-5668 GCA_035628755.1 Pyrinomonadaceae bacterium | reverse complement strand
GCTGCGGCGCACGGTGTGGGCTAAGAGGCGGGTTTATATACTGGACACCAACGAAGCCCTGCGCGACTTCAATACGTTCGTTGAAAAGATGAACCCGCCGGATCGCGGCGTCTTCGATTTCGTGATCATTCATCAGGGCATCATTGACGGCGTCAGGGACAGGAAGACCGTCAAGGAATTTCAGGACGTGTGGCGGAAGTTGAGGGCTAAGGCGCGTTGGCTCGTCGTTGACTCCGGGCGCGGCCAGCCCGAACAGGCGCGCGAGGGAAACCTGCGTTGGGTGGAGTACTCGAATCTGGCCGAGTGCCTGATTCAGGAGGCCGGTAATAAGTTCAAGCTGGCGGAGTTGCTGTGGACGCTCCGCGCCAGTTCCGTGAGCGGGGCGACCACATGAATCTACTGATCATCGTGACTACTCCCGACCCCAGATACCAACTCTGGGAGTTGACGCGGGCATCCGGCTGGCAGGACGACGACGTGCTGGCGGAAACGAGCGTCAGAACTTTCGACGTGGGCAGCGATAAGATCGTTATCCTCTGTCAGGCCAGCCCCCCGCTTGCCACTACCAAGGACAAGAGCAAGCGGAAGACGACCCACTGGGTCACGCAGATCGCCAAGAGTCCCAAGTACGACGCCGATGTCAAGGTGTATATTGCCTCACATTCCGGCTACGTGGATGTGAAAGCCGTGCAATCCGAAGTGGATAACACGCGGCTGATCGCCTGCGCTTCCTTTAGCCACATGCTCGACGCTACCGGCATTGACGATGTTTCCGACGCCCTCTATCAACTGCTCCCAAAACCGCAGCGCAAGGCGTTTGAGGCGACGTTGATGGCCGTCAAAACTCAACAGACTCTGACTCACGCCCACCGCCTCTCCACCCTCAAACACCGCCTCGCCCACCTGTTTCTGCCCATCAGCGTCGATCTACAGGCATGGAGCGGCTATGGTTTCGACGACGAGTATATGAGGGAAATTCTTAGTTCATACGCCGACGAAGACGAGCGGCTGGAGCGTGCGCGGGGCTTGCTCTATGGCGTGGGACAGCGTGGGGATGACGAGAGCATAGAGAAGATCGTGGAAGAGTCGGGTCTTGAAGACAGCGAAGCGTGGGAGAAGGTTAAGATTTTGCTCCCGCAACGTGAGCCGGCATCGGACGAAGAGAAAAGCGCGGCAGCCGCTTACAGTGAGGTCTTCCAGCGGCTTGACGTGCTCGGAAGCCTTAAGGACAAGACGGGGCTGAAGCGTCTGAGAGATTCGCTCCAGTCAGGCCGAAACCCGTTCAACGAGTGGTACGCCGAACTGGACGGGGCTTTGGTCAAACTGCGTAGCCAGATGCACGGAGCAAATTAGGCGCGGCAGGGCTGCCATGATCCCGCAGCCCTGCCGCGCGAGCGTCGCCGGTGTCGATAGGCCGTGTGACCGGGATGCACAGGTTGGTTAAAACTTGAACCGATGAATCAAGTATTCCTCATCAGCGAACGAGAAGAATTTTCGCGAAGCGTCAGCCGCTACCTGCGCTTCAAGGGAGTGCTCGAAGTTCATTCCATCCTCCCTCCCATCCCGCCGAAAGATTCTGCCGCCAATGTCCAGTGGGTGCCGCAGACGTTCCGCAAGCTCGCCGCGTGGCTCGAAGGCCGGACGGGTCAAGCGTCGGGTGATTCCGCGCTGTCCAGTGCCATCGTGATCATAGACGTTCCTTCGCTCGGGTCGCTGGACGAGTTCGACCCGATTGACCGGAACAAGGGGTGGCCTGCCGTCGTGGCGATGTTGCTGCTGTCTTTCCCCGAAGTTCACTGGGTGATCGTCAGCCCCTACACACCCGCCCACCCGCTGCTCAGGAAGGCGCACTTTCCCCGGACGGCCAGTTTTCTGGATGACTTTGAGGCCATCCTCAAAATGCACGAGGATGGCTTCTCGCCTCTGTTCGACCCGACCGGCCTGCGGAACGAAATCCGCCGCCATCTCGCGCTGCGGACTGACGCCTCATATATCCCCCTGCGCAAGCACTGCGCCGCCGCCATTGACGAGGAAGAGAACTATTCATACTTCAACGCCTACACGGCCTACCGCTTCGGCTTCCGCTGTCACGTCATGACCTCTTACGGGATGATGGAAGAGATATTGACGGGCGAAGACGGGAACAGCATCGAGTTGACGTTCGAGGACATCTACCTGAACTTCCCCGACCGGAAGAAGAGCCTCTCGAAAATCGAGGTGAGAGACCTTGAATTCCCCGCGCTCCCCGAGGTGCCCCAGCGCGTCTTCATCACGAGCGGGCACAAGTCCACTGATCTGGAGCGCGAGACGTGGCAGCAGAACAACGATTATCTGAAGGGACGCACAAACGAGGGTTTCTACAGCAAGGTCATGTATAAACCGGAGTCCGGCGTCTTCGATGTCTGGATGCGCTCCGGCCTGCAACATAAGTTCAGGGAGAGCGGGGGCAAAGCGGAAGGCTTCCTGTGGCCGCCCGGCAAAGCTTCCGCGACGGGCAACACCGCCGGAACGCACAGCGCGCCGGGGCGATTGCTGCTCATCGCCGACCTGCTAATCAAGCGCGCGGGTCGCATCATGAAAGACGCCGGGTCTGTGCCGGAGGCCGTGCGCGGCGGGCTGCTCGCGCTCGAAGCGCAGGAATATCTGGGGCATCGCACGCCGACCACTTCGCTCGAAGCGGTTTCACTCAAACACCAGTTGGAGGTGCTGGCCGAGTGTATGTTCTACGGCGTCGAGTATCACCTCGACACCAAAAGCCGGTTCGCGGAGATCGAAGATGAAGTGGCCTCCATCGGCACCTGGTTTCGTTCCGAGACGCGGCAAATCTCCGAGTTGAATGCCGAGATCGGAATCCTGAGCGAACTGATTTTGAGTTTCCGCAACTTCAACCAGTTTAACGAAGAACAGTCCGGGCTTTCCAAGGCGCGCCATCTCTACCGGCGGCTCTGGTTCAGGCGGAACAAAACGTGGGCGTGGATTGTCTACCCGGCGCGTTGGTATCTCGACCAACTGCTCAGTTCGATGACGATCTTCATCGCTGCTCTAGCAGGCTGGCTGGTGCTCTTTGGCTTCATTTACAGCATGATAGCTCATAGGCGTCCCCTAGATGACAAAGTTCATTTCATGCACGGCTTTGAAGATGCCATCTCGGCTTTTTTCGGGATGCAGCCGCCGCATGACCTGAGCTACTTCGTGGCCGACAACTTAATTTCAGGCGAGATTTTGGTGTGGTTGTCGCTGTTGTTGATCGTGCTGAGTTTCGTCCATCTCGGAATTTTCGTGTCTCACCTCTACTCGGTCGTAGCGAGGAGGTAAGCTACGGGATGACGACGGCGCGCGACGCGCGATTACAGCTCTTATTCGCAGTGGCGTCTGCCCCGCGCGACTCTAGCGCGGTTGTCACGATTTTTTTTTGAGCTATGATAGCCAAAATGGCGACACACGCCCGGACATTACTGATTATCGATGACGACAAGACCTTTCTGGGCGCGCTGGAGAGAGCTTTGAAGCGCGATTTCAGCGTCATGACCGCTTCGGACGAGGCCGCCGCTCTCAAAGCGTTCGGCGATGGCCCTGATGTCGTCTTGCTCGACATTCGTCTGGACGAATCCGACAACCGGAATCGCGGCGGCGTGGAGTTGTTGAAAAGATTTCTGGACGCGCAGCGCGGCGTGCCGGTTGTGATGACCAGCGCCTACGGCGACATCGAGACGGCGGTTGAGTGCATGCGCCTCGGCGCGACCGACTTCATCCAGAAGGCGGACTTCTTTCAAAAATCCGCCGGACTCAACGAACTCCGTCAACGCCTCAAAACCGCACTGGAACACGCACGGCTGTCGCGTCAGGTCGAGCAACTCGAAGAGCGGCTCGAACGTCTCGAACCCGCCGAACTCGTCGGCGCGTCTCCCCAACTTCAGCACATCAAACAACTGATTCAGGTGGTGGCGCAGGAAGGCTATGTGACGGTGCTCATCAGAGGAGAGACCGGCACGGGGAAGGAACTCGTGGCGCACGCCATTCATCGCCTCGGGTGGCGCGCGAAAGGGCCTTTCGTGTCGGTGGCGATTGCCGCCCTCAATCCGAACCTCATTGAAAGCGAACTGTTCGGCCACGAGGCGGGCGCGTTTACCGGCGCGAGCGCGAGGCGCATCGGCTACATCGAGCGGGCAAAAGGCGGCGTGCTTTTCTTCGACGAGATCGGCGACCTGCCCGCAGACGCTCAATTGAAGCTGTTGCGTTTTCTCGAAGAGCGCAAGTTTTCGCGCGTCGGCAGCACGAATGAAATCAGCGTGGACGTGCAGATCGTTTGCGCCACCAACCGTGATCTGGAGAAGGCCGTCGTCGAGGGTCGAATCCGCGAAGACCTCTACTTTCGTCTGAAGAGTTTACAGATAGCCCTCCCGCCGCTCAGGGAACGCCCGGAGGATGTATCGCTTTTAGCCGACCATTTTCTCAAACTTTTTCGCCGGCAAGGCCGCACGCGCATCACGGAAATCAGTGAAGAAGCCACGCAGGTGCTGAGAAAGTACCAGTGGCCGGGGAACATCCGCGAACTGAAAGCCGTGCTGGAGCGTGCCAACATTTACGCCAACTATCATGGTCACCGGCAGATCGAAAAAGAAGACCTGCCGCACGAGTTGTCCGTCGCCGCCACAACGGAATCACCCGTCCTGCCCGCAACCAGACTCAAAAATGCAGGCGAGGGCATTGATCTGGATGTCGAGTTGGCTCGGGTGGAACTTTCATACATAGAGGAAGCCCTGCGCTTAACCGAAGAACGAAAAACGGAGGCGTCGAAATTTCTCGGCTTGAATGACCGCTTCGCGCTGCGCAGGAGGGCGAAGAACATACTCCGAAATTACCCGTCGTTAGGGGCGGAAGTCCCGACCGTCCAGCGGCTCTACGGCAAAGAGACGGACTAGCCCCACAGCCCTTAGCGTTTCCACCGCCGAGATTCCCTGACAGGAAGCGGGTTAATTCAAAATAGACGTATCCTGATACATCTTTTTAACTATGCCGTGGAAGCAGGTGATCTCTCCTTTAACTTCCTCGCCCCAGTAGAGGGAATGCGCCTTGAACCCTGCGAGCGTCAGAATATCTACCACGCCCAGACCCTGATATGACCCCTGTGAGAAGATAAGGTTCTCCGGCTTGCGTATCTGCCCCTCTACTTCGATTCCTACGTCCTGATGCTGGGCATCATTGACCCATTGCTCGTTGCCGCAGTCTGCAAAATTCGAGGATAAAATATCTATCGGCGAATAGACGTTTATCCATTTCGGAGTATTGGGCGTTAAAGAGTAGCGTCCCTTGAAGTATTCAGGCCAGTAAGTGCGGATGATGTCGAAAGGGCAGCCGATGGTAACCAGCGTATCGATCCTGTTGAAACGCTCGATGGGCTTTGCGCCCTGTGCGAAGAGGTTGTCGAGCGCGACTATGCTGCCGAAGCTGTACCCTATTATGTGAATCTTTTTATATCCCTGTTCTCTTTCAACCAGATACTCAAGGAGCGATTCCAGTTTTCCGCCGATAGCATGGCTGCGCTCGCCCCAGTTGAGATAGTGTATGAGGCATAGGTAATTGGTGGCTGCCAGCGATATCTTCTCTTTAACCTTCACCTTCGGCGGCAAAACAAAGCCCAGAGCCGTCACTAAGACGATGATCGGCG
>DASPJG010000129.1:0-2596 GCA_035628755.1 Pyrinomonadaceae bacterium | reverse complement strand
TTCCCCGATTTCACGAATTCGCAGGCGCGCGCGTGGTTCGGCTCGCTCTATGCGAAACATCTGGACGAGGGCATCAGCGGTTTCTGGAACGACATGAACGAACCCGCGACCTTTCCGCCCGACTCGCGCCCGCCGCAGCCGAACGTCATGCACGACCCGGCCAAGACCTTTCCGCTCGACGTGCGCCACTCCGGCGACGGCCTGCCGGGCGACCACGCGCGTTACCACAACACCTACGGCATGCAGATGGCGCGCGCGACCTTCGAGGGCGTCGGCAAACTACGCCCCGACGCGCGCCCCTTCGTGCTGACGCGCGCGGGCTACGCGGGGATTCAACGCTTCGCCGCCGTCTGGACGGGCGACAACGTGCCGAGTTGGGAACACCTGCAACTCTCGATAGCGATGCTCACGAACCTGAGCGTCTCCGGCGTGCCGTTCGTGGGCGCGGACGTGGGCGGCTTCGCGGGCAACGCGAGCGCGGAACTCTACACGCGCTGGCTGCAAGCCGCCGCGCTCACGCCCTTCTACCGCTCACACATCGCTACGGGCTTGCAGGAACGCGAGCCGTGGTCGTTCGGCGCAGACCACGAGCGCATCAACCGTGCCTCAATTGAGTTGCGCTACCGCCTGCTGCCTTACATCTACACGCTCTTCCGCGAGCACGAACAGACCGGGATGCCCGTGATGCGCCCGCTCTGGTTCAACTATCCGGCGGACTACAACACCTACGCGCCCGCGCTGCCGACCGAACAATTCCTGCTGGGACGCGACCTGCTTGTCGCGCCCGTCCTGACGCAGGGCGACACCAAACGCCCCGTCTATTTTCCCAAAGGCGACGCGTGGATTGATTGGTGGACGGGCGCGCGCTATGAAGGCGGCACGACGGCGGAGATTGACGCGCCGCTCTCGCGCCTACCGCTCTTTGCGCGCGCCGGGGCTGTCATCCCCTTGCAGCCAGTCGTCCAGCACACGGGCGAGATGGCGCGCGTGCCGCTCTCCGTCGTCGTCGTCCACGGCGCGGACGGCGAGGGGCGCATTCATCAAGACGCGGGCGACGGCTACGGCTACCGCCAGAGCGCGTGGCGCACCACCACCGTCACACAAACAGGCGGCACAATTCGCCTCAAACACGTCGGCGACTTTTCCGAAGCGCGGCGCGTCAGTGTCGTCGAAGTGCTCGGCCTGAATGAAAAGCCGAAAGAGGTGCGCGTTGACGGGCGGGAAGTCAGAAACTTCTCTTTTGAACGCGATGTGCGGCGTCTGAGCGTGGCTTTGCCGGAGGCGGGCGCGGGCGAGATCACTATCGTCCCTTGAGAATCGTGGTGCGCGGGCGGGCTGTGTAAGTCCGGTCGGGCTTGAAGGGTAAAGCATATGCGCCAGACGGCGGACGTGGTCATCATCGGCGGCGGCATCATCGGGGCGAGCGTCGCGTTTCATCTGGCGGAACGCGGCTGCACGGATGTTCTCATCATCGAACGCGAAGGCGCGCAGGGCATGGGTTCGACGGGCAGGGCGACGGGCGGCGTCCGCGCGCAGTTTGCCACTCCGATCAACATCCGCATGTCGCGCTACTCGATTGACTTCTTCGCGCGCTTCGAGGAGACGACCGGCCACCCCTGCGGCTACGATCCCGCCGGTTATCTCTTCGTCGCCACGAGCGAAGCGCAACTCGCTTACCTAGCGGGCGCGCGCGAGCGGCAACGCGCGGAAGGTCTCGCCAACGTCGAACTCGTCGGCGCGGAAGAGATCGCGCGGCGCGTGCCGGGTTTGCGCACGGACGACGTGGCGGGCGGGTCGTTCTGCCAGACGGACGGCTTCATCGCGCCGCTCAAGGTGCTGCACGGATTCACGGCGCGGGCGTTGGAGCGCGGCGTGCGCGTGTGGACGGAGACGGAAGTGAACGGGATCGACGTTCGGGGCGGGCGCGTGGCGGGCGTCGGGACTTCGCGCGGGCGCGTCGCAACTCGCGCGGTCGTCAACGCATCGGGCGCGTGGGCGGCGGAGACGGCGCGTCTGGCGGGCGTGGAAATTCCGGTCGCGCCGTTGCGCAGGCAGTTGGTGAGCGTGCGGCCACGCGCGCCGTTGCCCGTGGGGCTGCCGATGGTCATAGACATGTCCGACGGCTTCCACTTCCGCCCCGAGTCGCACGACCTTGCGGACGCGGGCGCGCTCATGGCATGGCCTGACGCCGCCGAGACGCCCGGGTTCAAGACCGACTTCGACCCGGCATTTGCTGAAAAAGTTTTCCGCAGGGCGCGTGCGCGCGCGCCGTTCCTCGCCGATGCGACCGTCAACGCGAGCCGCTGCCGTGCTGGCTTGTATGAAATGACGCCCGACCATCACGCGATCATCGGGGAATCGCAAGAGGTCGGCGGCCTGTTTTTCGCCAACGGTTTCAGCGGGCACGGCGTGATGCACTCGCCCGCCACGGGTCGCCTCGTCTCGGAGTTGATTCTCGACGGGCGCGCTTCCCTGTTCGACGTGAGCGCGCTCGGCGCGGAGCGGTTTGCGGCGGGGCGTCTGCTCGTGGAAACTTCCCTGCTGTAAAAACAGTCTCCGCCACAGATACGGATGAAGCAAACGCGAAAGCGCGAAC
>DASPJG010000128.1:0-7677 GCA_035628755.1 Pyrinomonadaceae bacterium | reverse complement strand
CCGACCTGCCCCCCGGTTGCCACTTCGCGCCGCGCTGCCAGTATCGCATGCCGCGCTGCACGGAGGGCGACCGGATTCCGCTCTACGAACTCGAAGGCGGCGTGCGCGTGCGCTGCGTGCTCTACGACATGGCGGCAGCCGTCGCGGCGGACAATCAGGCGACGGAGAACGCATCAACTTAGAAGGATTTCGTCGGCGGTTTTAGTCTCTATTTTATGAGCACCAACGAACGTATGCAGCCTGTTCCCGCAGCCGAAGCGGCGGCGGCGCGGGTGGACGACGCGCAAGAAGGCCGCCGCGAGAGCGCGGAGGAACTCGTGCGCGTGCGCGCCCTGTACAAGCACTTTCCCGTCGCGGGCAGCGACGACGTGGTGCGTGCGGTTGACGGCGTGACGTTCGAGATTTTCAAGGGCGAGACGCTGGGGCTGGTGGGCGAGTCGGGCTGCGGGAAGTCCACCGTCGGTCGTTGCCTGTTGCGCCTCATCGAACCGACGCGGGGCGAAATCTCTTTCGAGGGCAAGGACGTGCTCGCGCTCTCCGGCAAGGCTCTCAGGAGCGTGCGCGCCGAGATGCAGATCATCTTTCAAGACCCTTACGCCAGTTTGAACCCGCGCCTCAAGGTGCGCGACATCGTGGGCGAGCCGCTCGTGATTCACGGCACGGGCGGGCGCGAGGAGCGGCGCGAGCGCGTCGCCGAACTGCTCGGCAAGGTCGGCCTCGATCCTGATTACATGAACCGTTACCCGCACGAGTTTTCGGGCGGCCAGCGGCAACGGCTCGGCATCGCGCGCGCGCTCGCCCTGAACCCGAAATTGATCGTGGCGGACGAGCCGGTGTCGGCTTTGGACGTGTCGGTGCAGGCGCAGGTCATCAATCTGCTCGAAGATTTGCAGGCCGAGTTCGACCTGACGTATCTCTTCATCTCGCACGGCCTCGCCGTCGTCGAACACATCTCGAACCGCGTGGCCGTGATGTACCTCGGTCGTATCGTCGAGGTGGCGTCGGCGGTCGAGTTGTACGCGAACCCGCAACACCCGTACACGCGCGCGCTGCTCTCGGCCATCCCCGTGCCCGACCCGACGCGCAAGCGCGAGCGCATCGTCCTGCACGGAGACGTGCCGACGCCCATCAACCCGCCCTCCGGCTGCCGCTTCCACACGCGCTGCCCCGACGCCATCCCGGAGTGTTCGCGCATCGACCCGGACTTGCGCGAGATCGCGCCCGGCCACACCGTCGCCTGCATACGCGCGCCCGGCTGGGCTGACGCGCCGACTTCCGCTTAAGCGACGCGCGCCAGCGGTCGAAAAACAACAGCCCGGCTTCCGATCCTTGAAACCCGGGCCGGGCTTCGACCGTAACAGTAGGGCTGTTGCATCCATACCCGAAGCCGACGCAAGACGGTCGCCGCCCTCGTCAAACACCTGACAGGATCAAAAAATTATGAGCGAAACTAACTATCCCACAACCCCCTCCGCGGGCATGGCGGGCGAAACGAACGCCATGACCACGCCGCAGACGCTGGCTAACATCTTCTTCGAGCCGGGGCGCACCTTCGAGGCGTTGCGCGAAAGGCCGCGCTTCCTTGTGGCCGCCCTGATCACGCTCGTCGCGTTCATGGCGTTCTACCTCGCTTACATACAGCGGGTCGGTTACGAAAACATCATCAACGCCGAGATCGAAACCAGAGCGCAGAGCACGGAGATGTCGGATGAGCAGAAGGCTGCCGGTCGTGACATCCAGTTGAAGCCTTTCGTGAAGGCGATCCGTTACGGCGTGCCCGTGATCGGCATCGCGGTCGTGCTGGCGGCGGGCGCGGGGATTTACCTGCTCGGTTCGATGTTGATGGGCAAGGGGATCAGCTACAAGCAGGCGTTGGCGGTCTGGACTTATTCGTCGCTGCCGCCGCTCGTGCTCGTGGTGATCGCTAATCTGGTGCTGTTGTTGGGGAACCCGCCGACCGGAGACGCGGAGATCGCGCGTGGATTGAACGGGCTAGTCCACGCTAACCCCGGCATCCTCGTGGACGGGGCGGAGCAGCCCGTAATTGCCACCGCGCTCGGCTCGCTCGACCTGTTCGCCTTCTACGGGCTATTCCTCGCCGCGCTCGGCCTGCGTAAGGTGGCGCGCCTCTCGTCCGGTTCGGCTTGGGCTATCGTGCTCGGCCTCTGGGTGCTCGGCGTGATCGCACGCGTCGTCATCGCCTCGGTGACGGGCACGCCGATGGCGTAAAAGTCGCTTTAAAAATCGAAGGCGCGCCCGTTGGATAATTCCACGAGCGCGCCTTCGATTTGTGCCTGTCGGAACTTTTATCGAGTCCCGGAGGCTTTGTCTTACGCTTACCGGCTCTGAGAGACCGGAAGCGGTCAGTGGCTTTCCTTAGCGGAAGCTTCAGTAGGGGGGAGTTACGCCTTCGTCACTTTTTCAGCCTGCGGGCCTTTGGGGCCTTGCGTCACTTCGAACTCGACCTCTTGGCCTTCTTCGAGTGTCTTGAAGCCGTCGCCCTGAATGGCGCTGTAGTGAACGAAGATGTCAGACGAGCCGGGCTGTTCGATGAAACCATAGCCCTTCGCATTGTTGAACCACTTGACCTTACCGGTAATTCTAGGCATAGCTAACGAATCCTCCTAACGATTCGGGTGAATCGGTACAAAAACAATTTTACAGTGTTCCTGTGCCGGTGGGGTTGATACTCTCATGAGCCGGAAACGGTTGAGCGAACGCTTCCGTCGGAACTGCATGAAGACAAAAAAATCCGCATTTGGCGAACTAGCGTGATAACGCGTTCTTCACCACATGCGGACGGAGCGGGAGACTACACAAACTCATTTCTGTATTACATCTAACACTAACTGGATGAACGAGTTTGCTAACCCGTCCTGCTACAACGACGGCGCATACTAAGCGAACCCGTCAGAACTGTCAAGTATAAAAAACGTCGGATAAACGCGTCTCAGGGCTGCGCGCATGTCACCCCGTCGCGCGTTTTCTCCGGCGCAGGCAGATAGGAGCGCGGGTTGACGGGTTCCTCGTTGATGCGCACTTCGTAGTGCAGGTGTGGGCCGGTCGAGCGTCCGGTTGAGCCGACGCGCCCGATCATCGCACCGCGCGCGAGTTGCTGCCCGGCGACCACTTCGATCTTGGAGAGATGGCCGTAGCGCGTCGTGATGCCGTCGCCGTGATCGAGGATGACGATCTGGCCGTAGCCGCTCTGCGTGCCCGCGAACTTCACCGTGGCCATCCCGGCGGCGTAGACGGGCGTGCCGCGCTCGGCGGAAATGTCCTGACCCGAATGAAACTCCGACGACGAGCCGCCGAAAGGATCGCGCCGCCCGCCAAAACCATCCGTCGTCTCGCCCCCTGCGACCGGCCAGATCGAAGGGATGCGCGCGCGTTCGCGCAAGGCCGATTCGTAGGTGCGCAATTCTCGTTCGAGTTGGACGGCGCGTGTCTCGACTTCGGCGATGGCCGCCGCGTCCATCTCGACGAGCGGGCCGCCCGCGCCGCCCGCGCCCTGCTTGCTCTCGCCTTCCGGCACGGGCGCGCCGGAAATCTCGGCGATGCGGCGTGAAGTGTCCTCAATGGCGTCCACGCGGTTTTCCAGTTTTTCGAGTTGCTGCCGCTGCCGCTCGTTCTCCACGCGCAGGCGCGAGTTCTCCTGTTCGATCTTCAGGTGCTGCGCGACGCGGAACATGCCGTAGAGGCCATAGAGCGCGGCGCATAGGACGAGGCACAGGATGGCGGTCGCTGCTTTGAGCCAGCGTTTATGAATGCTGATACGGCGAATCCTGGAACGTGAGCGCGAGGTGCGAGCGACGATAAAAGCGTAAAGACGGTCGTCTCTGGTCATCGGGAGAATGTGCTCCTTTATCACTAATCTGCGCGTAAAACACACAGGAAACAGCGCAGATGAGCGCGAAAGTCACTGTCATCCGAAGTGGGCGACGGTGCGCGAAACCACAATTGGAGGCTTCTTTATTAGGTTTGAACCTGCCTGATTTACGGCAGTTGGCAGCCTGATCCGGTACTACATGTAATCATCGAGGCGAGCCGCTTGACCTGCATAAGGGGCAGCACCCTATCACACCCCGTCGCGGGATTGCAACCGCCGAAACCTGAGAAAACTCTTTAACTAAAGACAAAAACCCGGTTCAAAATTGCGTCCGGCAACTTTGAACCGAGCCTCTCGTGCGGTCTTAAAAATGAAGCGGCGACCCTTCTTACCCGTCAGTCAACGGACTCACGGCGACGCTGGCCGCGCGCCCGCAACATCGTGAGGACGATCAGCAGGAACACGCCGACGAAGGCGACGACGATGGCGATCTTGATCGCGACCATCAGGAAGGCGACAAGGGCGATGAGTTGTTTGACCAAAACGATGAGGAGCGCGATGAGCGTCAGGATGCCGCCCCAGCGTCCGAATGTTGCGAGTAGTGCCGTCATATAAAATCTCCCTCGTGCCAATTATTCCTTCGCGCGTGCAAGGCGAACCCGGCCAGCCCGCGCGCCCACATCATAACAAACAACTTCGCCGCCTGGCGAGATGCGCCCTGCAATGCTCCGCGCATGAAGCTCTCACGCGCGCGGGTCAAACGGCCACGACGCGTCTGTCTTGCCGGTGCGCGCGCCGGTCAGTTGCGAGTTGAGTTCGCCCGTGCTGAACCGCGTCATGTCGAGCGGCGCGCTGTTCATAAACGAAGGCGGCGCATTCAGCGCGTCGAACGCGCCCGGGTCACGCTCACGACGCGAGCGCAGGAAATCGAAGAGCATGTACGCGCCGAGCAGGACGAGCACGACGGGGAGCAGTTGACGCGCGGGGAACTGCACGCCGAACAAGGTGTTGAGCAAAAAGATCGAGCCGAGCGCGATGAGCACGATAGCCCACGCGAGCGGGTGGCCGTAGAGGCGGCGCGCGATAGGATCGGAGTCGGCATCGGGCATCAGACCGGCGCGGATCAGTTCCGCGGTGCGATAAGCGTCAACCGCCGCGAAGAGCCAGATGCCTAGTGCGCCGAGCACGAAGAACGCGACGGCGTTCGTCACGGCGGCCATCTGCCAGCAACTCGCAAACAGCGCGAAGTGCACGAGCGCCTTCGAGGTCTGCCCGTTGTAGGCCGCGCCGAGACCGGGCACGAGCAGGGAAAGCAGCGTCGCCACCCACTTGGAAGTCCTGCGCCGTATCTGCTGCGGCGCGTGGAGCAAAGCAGGCTGCTGCTGCAACAGTTCGACGCCCGCCACGATACAGTCCTGACAGTACGGGAACCCTCGGATGCGGTGGTCGCACGCCGGACACAGCGGACGCGAGCAGCGACTACACTGCACGACTGCCGCGTTCATGTTGTGATAAGAACAGTTCATCAACTTGCCTGTGCCACCCGTTGCCCCTGCAACCGTGCAACTAAAACTTAATGTTTATCAATCCGTCACTTCTTCAAACGGCCAGGTTCATTAACACGACCGGGTTCAAACCTAACGCTTTTGCGGCTCGGCCTGTTTCTCCGCGCTCGCTCCGTTCCGGGCGGGCTGCGCGCTCTGTTTCTCGTTTTGCTCGGGCGAACTCAGAAGGTTTCCCAAGCTGCCCGCCACCTCTTTCAAATCGCCCGACATGACGGCGCGGCGCACGGGCAGGTTCGCCCCGCGCTCGTAAGTTCTCGATGCGAAGCGCAGGCTCGCGCGGTACATGCCGCCGATTGAGCCGTCGTCAGACAGCGTGCTCGTTCCGACGAGCACGGCGACGAGGAGCATCGTGGCGACGGTGGCGAGTTGCGGCGAGACGATGGCATCGAGCCAGCCGCGCACGAGTTCGGCGAGACGTGCGCCGAGCGGGGCGCGCAAGCGTTCCGCCTCGGTCGTGCCGAGCGTGGCCTGAAGTATGCGCGCGTGCAGCGCGGCGGGCACGGGGCGTTCTTCGCTGATGTAGGTGTAGCACGCGCCGATGGAGCGCACGACTTCGCCGGGCAAATTCGTGCAGCGGCCACACAAGGCCGCGTGCCGTTCCCAGCGATGATAGAGCGTGGCGGGCAGGAAGCCGTCCAGATAGTCGGTCAGGTGAACCTCAAACTCGTCGCACGTCATGGCCGATTCCGGCGCGGTCTGCATGAGGATGCGCGCGTCGAGACTGGCGGCGGGCGGGGGCGGCGTCGCCGTGCGACAGGCGCGCAGAGTGTTTTTGACTTCGCTCAACAGATCGTGGCAGACGGGACACCGGAGGGCGTGCCCGTTGAAGGCGACCTGCATCGCCGGCTCAAGCAGCCCGTCGAGGTAATCAGTCAACCGATCTTCAAATTCCGAACACAGCATCTTTTTCTCGTTTCACCCTTCTTGATTAAATGGTGTACGCGGGACGATGCGTGTTGTCAGAAAAAGCGGAGCACTTATCCTTTGACTTAACCTCATCGTTTCTCCTTCATCGTTCCGCGTTTGCTTAAACGTCGCTCATGGCGACGACGCGCATCCGCCTCAGTATTTTCGCCAACTCGATCCGCCCGCGATTGATACGCGACTTCACCGTGCCTTCGGGTATCTGCAAGAGATCAACGATCTCCTGATAGCTCAACTCTTCGATGTCGCGCAGGATGACGCAGGTGCGCAGGTCGGGCGCGAGTTTGTCAATTCCGGCCTGCACCTGCTCGCCAAGTTCGCGCCGCTCCATCTCGACGTGCGGCGAAGAGTTGGCCGCGCGCAGGTGGTAGGTGTGGCCTTCCAAATCCTCTCCCTGCGAATCCTGCGGGGCGCGCTGCCGCTTGCGATAGTCGTCGATGACCAGATTGCGCGCGAGGCGCATCAGCCAGTTTTGCAGGTCGCCCTGTTTCGGGTCGTACTGTTCGAGCGAACGATAGACGCGGACGAAAACTTCCTGCGTCAAATCTTCCGCGGCGTCGGTGCGCGAAGTGAAGCGGTAGGCGAGGTTATAGATGCGGCGGGAATAAAGAGACACGATCTCCTCCCACGCCGCGCCATCGCCTGCGCGACACCTCCTGACCATTTCGGCACCGTCGTTGACCGTCAAAGCCTTAGCAGCTCCCAACACTTTCGACGCCTTTCCGTCCGTCCCGCCGCCAGCAAATTTTAGCATCACAGCAGCGGAGAACTCGATTGCCGTACCCGTTTACGACGGGCGGAAAGGGAAAGTTCCCCATAAAACCGGCGGGCAAAAGGGGTAACACCGGAGCCGGGAGCGTCAAAGCGCGCGGTCGAAAACCCGTCGCACACGCCCTTTCACACCCGCCAAACTTCGCGTCTTAAGGGTTTGCCGGACGCCGGACGCCTTCTATCCGCCCGCCTTTGACAGACTTCCGCCCTCCGGCGTCCCTTCTTGCGACTTGATCTTGAATACTGTAGCCTTACGAGGCCACCCAACATATTGTGGTCGGTAAGTTGCGAGAGGTCAAGAGACGCGCCCGCGTGGCGCAAAGGTCCGGCAAGAAAAACCGTCTCCGGGGACGCCTTAAATTTGCGTCGTTATCTCAAAATCATAGTTCTGACTCTGGTCGCCACCGCCGTTTTGTGGTGGTTCGGGCGCGGCCTCGACTGGGCGAGCGTGCGCGCGGCCATCGGGCGTTCGGATTGGCGTCTGATTGCGCTCGCCATCCTCATTGTCTGGGCGACTTATTTCGTGCGCGCGTTGCGCTGGCGCGCACTGCTCGCGCCGCTCACGGAATCTAGTTTGCGCGAACTGTT
>DASPJG010000127.1:0-2447 GCA_035628755.1 Pyrinomonadaceae bacterium | reverse complement strand
CTCCTTCCCGCTATCGCAAACTCTCGAAGCTACAAGCAACGGCGGGAGCGGCAAAGGCAAGTTTATCGTCGCCGGTGTCGCGGCCTCGCTCGTCCTCGTCTGCGTCGTCGCCGCCATCCCGCTCAGCAAACGTTTCACGCGTTCATCCTCCGCCGCAGACGCCGCTTCCGCGCCCGCCGCGCGACAGACAGCAACCGTCGCACCAAGCGATCAAAGCGGCGACGGCGCGGGCGCATCGCCCACGGCGTCAACCGATGCGAACGTCGTCACGCCGTCCGAGGCCGCCGAAGAAGAGGCCGCACGCGCCGCGCGCCGCGAACGCGAAGCGCGCCTGGAACGCCAGCGCAAGATTCAGGAAGCGAAGAGAGCCGACGCCGCGCAAGCCTCGACGGAAGAGAATGCGCCCGCAGCCGCTCCGAAACCCGCCAGCGGCCCGAAGACCGTCCGCGTGAGCATCACCTACGACGAAGCGGGACGCGTCACGCAAACCTCCGTCGTCGGCTCAAGCCCCGGCGCGGAAGCCTACGCCTCGACCGCCGTCCGCGTCGCGCGTGGCCGACGCTTCCCTGCCGGTAAAGCCGGTTCAACCGTGGTTACGATTCCGATCAATTAAACGTGTCGCAGGCGAATCGGAAAGCGTGTCAGGGGTAAAGGAAAAGAAAAGCGGAGCGCAGCACTCGAAAGCTGCCTCCGCTTTTTATCTTTGGCGTCCTCTTTGACTTCCGCCGCTTACACGTTTCCCTTTCCCCGCTGCGCCTGTTTCAGGCCGACCGTTCCGAGTAATAACAGCAGCGCGCGGTTGAGTGCGAGTTCGCGCCCGCGCGGGTCGTACCATTCGTCGAGCGTGTGCGAGTTGGCGGAGAGGCCGCCCGCGCCGATAGTGATGGCGGGCAGGCCAAGCGAGATGGCGATGTTGGAATCGGTGGAGGAACAGTCGAGACGCGGCGCGGAGCCGAGGGCGCGCGTGGCGGCTTCGGCGAGACGAACGAGCGGCGCGTCTTTCGGCGTCTCGCCGCCGGGACGGTCGCCGATGAGGTTCATTTCGAGTTCGAGGGGCGGCGTGTTCGCGCGGCGCGCGGCGTTCTCTTCTTCGGCGGCTTCGCGCGCGGCACGCCGGAAGTAAGCGTCCAGACGCTTCAATTCGTCCGGCGACTCGCTGCGCAGGTCTACGTCCATCAAGGCCTCCTGCGCGATGCAGTTGACGCCCGCGCCGCCTTCGACGCGCCCGACGTTGAAGGTCGTGCGCGGGCGCGCGGGCGCGGGATAGGCGATGAGCCGCGCGATGGTGCGCCCCAGCGCATGCACCGGGTTGGGCACGCCGAAGTCGCCCCACGAATGACCACCCGCGCCCGCGCACCTCACGCGATACCGGCGCGACCCGACGGCGCGATGCGTGATGCCTTCCAGCCCCGGCCCATCGAGACTGACGAAGGAGTCGATCTCGCGCGCCCACTCTCCCTCGGTCAGGAGATAGCGCGCGCCGCGCAAGTTTCCCTCGCCCTCTTCGCCCACCGTCCCGACGAACAAGACCGATCCCTCCGTCTCAATCGCGTTCTCTTCAAGCGCGCAGACGAGCGCGAGCAGGGCGACGAGGCCGCAGCCGTCGTCGGCTATTCCCGGCGCGAACATCCGCGCGCCCTCGCGCCGCACGGTAAAATTCGTCCCCGCCGGAAACACCGTGTCGAGGTGCGCGCTCACGACGAGCAGCGGGTGCAGGTTCGCCCCGCGCCTGAGAGCGACGCAGTTGCCCTCGGCGTCAATCGTCGTCTCGCTCAAACCGCACTGGCGGAAGCGCGCCGCGAGATATTCCGCGCGCGCCTCTTCGCCGAAGGGCGGCGCGGGTATCTCGCAGATCGCCGCCTGCTCCTGCGTGATTTCGTCGGCGCGCTCCGCGAAGCGTTCAAACGCCCGCCGCACCTGCGACGAAGCCAGCAGGCCGCGAACGATCTGTTCGGGAGCGGTGGACGTGGAGAGGAACATAAATGTGAGACTGACAGGGCGACGGACGACAGGATGACAAGCCGCTTCGACTCGTCGCCTGCCGCCCGTCGCCTGTGACTAAACCAATTGCATCAACTCTTCTTCGCCGAGCACGCCCGACGCGCTCTTGGCGCGGTCGTAGATGCGCCCGACGCGTTCTTCGGTCGCTTCGATGCCGCGCGATTCGAGCCAGTAGACGACGTTCGATTTGCCGCTCATCGGGCCGACCTCGATCACCTGACGCATGCCGAACAGACCCGCAGGCACGCCCGAATAAATGAGGTCGGCGAGTTCCGTATCGCCTTTCTTGAAACTCTTGATAACGGCTGCCGCGTGGACGCCCGTCGCGGTGCGGAAAGCGTCGCGGCCAAAGACCGGGTAGTTGACGGGAATCGTCCAGCCGCAACTCTCTTCCGCCACCCGGCAATAGTCGCGGAGTTTGGTCAGGTCGTTGTCGATCCAGCCCA
>DASPJG010000126.1:0-7207 GCA_035628755.1 Pyrinomonadaceae bacterium | reverse complement strand
CGACGAGATGTTTCTCGGTCGTCAATGCGACGGCCAACGTTCCCTGCGTGTTACCCGTATAGAGCGACGAGGCAATTTCAGAGAGAGGGTCTGCGAGGCTAAAAGGATCGCTCGGGGCTTGCTGTGCGGCCTGCCGTCTGGCAGTCCTTGCGGCTTTCAACCTGAGGATGTCGGCTGCATCGCCTCTCGCCCTTTGGATGACGTTCCCGCCGAGTTTGCGCTGGACTGTCCGTTGCGCGTGCGCGCGATGCTGCGAGGGAGGCTGCGATTTTACACGCGCGCCTCCGCCTGTCGCGGCCTGAACTTTCTTCGGCTGTAAAACTTTAGGCAGCGACTGCGGGCGATAGGCTGGCGGCGCGACCGGCTTATGCGGTGACCCTGTTTTTGGTTGCTGCTGCCGGGTCTGGGCTGTTTTTGTCTGCAAGACTTTGGGCGTCGGTTGTGGGTGGTAGACCGGAGGGGCTACCGGCGCGCGCTTCGTCTGATTGACGGGCTGGTGCGCGGCGGCGTTCTTCGCCTGCAAAGCCCCGGCCACAGGCTGAGGACGGTAAACCGGAGGAGCAGGCGGCTGTGGCTTCTGCGTCGAGGCCGCCGTCTTTGGCTGCATCACACGTAGATGAGGTTGGCGGTTTTGTCCGCTCGATTGCTGCGCCGTTGGGGACGATTGAGGCTTGGCCGGAAATGGTTTCGTCATGCGCCACATCCTTTCCGAAACGAGCGCGGTGAGTTGTGAGAGCGCGCCCGGAAGTGCTGATAAATCAGAAAGCAGAAGAGCTTTCAGGTGCAGAATAGTCGGGGCAAGTTATCACTAATCGGACAAGGGATGTCAATAGAAATTTGCATGACGGCGGGTGACTTATCGAGTGTTGCCGAACTTCGCCTGTCAGACTTTGATGAAAATTCGCTTGCGATACAGGACGCTCGCCACGCCGAGCCACAGCAGCACGACGCAGAAGGCGAACATGAGTGAGGCGTTTACCGGCGACGCCCATGAGGCGAAAGCGTTCTCATAGATGAGCGTCTTCAAGTCCACTGCGCTGCCGTCGGCGCGTGTCAACTTGACGAGCGAGATGAGGCGCGAGAAAAGCTCCGAGAGGAAGTAGATGGCGAGCGCGTTTGTGCCGAAGACGAGAAAGGGCGTCGCCCAGCGGCGGCGGCCTTTGATGTCAACGAGCCAGAAGCAGACGGCCAGCAGTTGCAGGGCAAGCCCCGCGGTCAGAAGGACGTAAGAACTCGTCCACAACGCCTTGTTGATTGGGAAACAAAGACCCCACGCCCATCCCGACACCACCGCACCCGCGCCTGCGACGAACATACCCGCAACTTTCTCAAGCTCCGAACGGCGCGAGCGCAGCCAGTGTCCTGTGAGCACTCCGCCGAGCGTCGTCGTAATGGCCGGGAGCGTGCTCTGAATACCTTCTGGATCGTAGAGCGGCTTCCATGTGTGCTGTCCGAGCAGCATCCGGTCAAGGTAGGCCGCCAGATTCCCTTCCATGCTCAGATCGCCCGCGCCGAAACCCGGCACGGGGACAAGCGACAGCAACGCCCAGTAGACCAGCAGAAGCGCGGCGGCGATCATGGCTTGCGCGCGCCATTTCGTGTGCAGGAAGATGACGGAGGCGACGAGATAACAGACGGCTATACGTTGAAGGACGCCGGGTATGCGCAGCGTGGAGAGATCGTAGCGCGGGAAGCCCGCGAGCACGAGGCCGAGCGCGAAGATGATGGCGGCGCGGCGTATAATTTTCAGGTAGAGGTCGCGCCGCGCGCCGCCGCTTGCGGCGCGACGCCCGAGCGCGAGCGTGATCGAGACGCCGACGATAAACAGGAAGAAAGGAAAGACGAGGTCGGTCGGCGTCCAGCCGTGCCACTCGGCGTGCGCGAGCGGCGGGTGAATCGCGCCCCACGAGCCGGGGTTGTTGACCAGAATCATGCCGGCGATGGTGATGCCGCGAAAGACATCGAGAGACGCCATGCGCCCCGCCGCCTGTTCCCCTCCCACGCCTCCGGCTCGCGCGCCCATACATTAACCTCCGCTCGAAAAGTGACATTGAACGTTGAACGAACCCTGAAAGCAAAACCCTCTGTCTTACAGTTCGACGTTTCGACTTCCGTCTTTCTACGCGCCATCGCGCCCCGCGTCGAGACAGTGGCTGACGCGCGCCCTCACATCGTCAATCAAGCGGCGCGCGCGCTCGGCGGTCGCGGCCTCTGCGACGATGCGGATAATCGGTTCGGTGTTTGAACCGCGCACGAGAAACCAGCCGTCGCCGGTCTCAACCCTGACGCCGTCGCGCAAGTCCAACGGCCAACGCGCATATTCGTCTCTGATCATCCTGAGTACGGCGCGGATTTTGTCCGAGCGCCAGATCAACTTCTCCTTCAAGATGCAGGAGCGCGGCAACTCGGCCATCAGTTCGGAGATCGTTTGCCCGGTCGCGGCGAGCAGGTGAAGGACGAGCGCCATGCCGACGAGACTGTCGCGCGCGAAGTTGATGCGCGGGTACATGACGCCGCCGTTTCCCTCGCCGCCGATGACCGCGCGCCGCCGCACCATCTCCTCCGCCACGTTGGCCTCGCCGATCTTCGAGCGGTAGAGCGGACAGCCGAAACTCTCGGCCACCGCATCGAGCGCGCTCGTCGTCGAGAGGTTTGCCACGACCGCGCCCGGTTCGTGCCCCAGCACGTATCGCGCCGCAAGTACCAACGTGTACTCCTCGCCGATGGCCTCGCCGCGCTCCGAGACGATGGCAAGGCGGTCGGCGTCCATGTCCTGCGCGAAGCCTACGTCGCAGCCGTGCTCGCGCACCGCCGCGCAGAGCGCGCCGAGGTTCTCTTCCACCGGCTCAGCCCCGCGCGGAAAGAGGCCGTCCGGCGTGACGTTGATGGGTATGACCTCGACGCCGAGCGCGGTCAGCAGGCGCGGCGCGACGACGGAGCCTGCCCCGTTGCAAGAGTCAACCGCGACGCGGAGCTTGCGCCCGCCGTGCGACGCGCGGGGTAATGCGCCGAGCGCGTCGAGGATCACCTTGACGTGCAGATCGAGCGCGCCCGCCGACGGCTCGACCGCGCGTATCTCCGCGCCCGCAACTTTCCTGTATTCGCCCTGATGATAGATGTCGAGAAGTTGTCTCGCCTGCGCGTGGGCGAGGAAGAGTCCGGCGGAGTTGACGAACTTCAGCGCGTTCCACTCCGCCGGGTTGTGGCTGGCGGTGATGGCGATGCCGCCGCGCGCTTGTTGCTCCCGCACGATGAGTTGCACGGTCGGGACAGGGCAGATGTCGAGATCAACCACGCGGCAGCCGCTCGACAGCAGACCCGCCACGACCGCCTGCCGCACCATCTCGCCCGACGTGCGCGTGTCGCGCCCGATGACGATTGTGCCCGCTCCCGTGTACGTGCCGAACGCCTGCGCGAAACGCACCAGCAGCGTCGGCGTCAACGACTCGCCGACGACGCCGCGCACGCCCGAGATGCTGATCTTCAGAGTCGGTATCGCTCGCATGATCAAAGAACGTAAATCGTGAATCGTAAATCGTAAACAGAGAAAACCGGATTGAATCTATTCACGATTGACGATTTACGATTTACAGTTTTTATTCTATTCACGATTTACGATTCACGATTTACGGCTTTTAAGGCTTTTAAGAATCTTCAAACCTTTTACGCCGCGCAGGTCGAGGCGAAAGAGCGCGCCCTTGCTGGTCTTCTCGTCGCCGAGCGCGCCTGTAACGTAGAGTTGATCCAAACGCGCGCCGCCGAAGGCCACGTTGCTTGTGGTGAGATTTCCCGCCGCGTAACGGCGCAGCAGTTTCCCTTCGGGGCTTAAGACCTGCACCTGCCGCATGCCGTAGTGTGCGACGTACAGGTTGCCGTCCGCGTCGAGACAGATACCGTCCGGCTCGTTGGCTATTTGCTCGCCCTGCTTCACGGGGAGATTCGCAAAGACGCGCACTTGTCCCACCTTGCCGGGCGCGAGCACGTCGTAGCTCAGGATGCGGTTATGGTTGCTCTCCCCGACGAGCAGGGTCTTGCCGTCGGGGCGCAGGGCGATGCCGTTGGGGAACGCCAGCCCTTCGGCCACCAGACGAATCTCGCCTCGCACGTCAACGTAATAAACCGTGCCGATGGGGTTCTGCGCGTTCGAGCCGCCGGGGTCTGTGAAATAGAAACCGCCCTGTTGGTCGAGCGTCAGATCGTTGGGCGCGCGCAGCGGCTTGCCGTCGTATTCGGAGGCGGCCTTGCCGAGAATCTTGCCCGCGGCGTCGAGGCGCAGGACGGCGCGCTGTTTGCCGTCGCAGACGAGGTGTGTGCCGTCAGCCAGTATCTTGTGGCCGTTGGGCGCGCCCGTCCTCGCCCACACGCGCGCCCCTCCTTCGCGGCCAATGCGGTAGATGACGCCGTGATAAACGTCGGAGAGATAGACCGCGCCGTCCGCACCAACGACGACGCCCTCGCTGTAGCCGGGCACTTCAACGACCTTCAAGGCTTTGACCTCGCCCTCCGGCGGAAGACCCGCGCTCGTAAATCCGGGGAACATCGAGACGAGCGCGAAAAGTAGATGCTTCAACACGATATGTTTTACTCCGTAGGTTAGGTTCAGGACGAGAGATGCAACTTCCGGCTTCGACTCTGTTTCGACGCGCCTTACTTCAACACGCGGTCGCGCGCCCAGTCGAGCAATTCGCGTGCGCGGGCGGCGGTCTCTGCCTCCGCGATGATGCGGATCATTGACTCCGTGTTCGAGACGCGCACGTGCGCCCAGCCGTCAGGCCACGAAACCTTGATCCCGTCGGTCTCGTCGTAGTCGAGTTTCTCTTTTTCCAGTTCGTCGTGCATTCGCTGGAGGAGCGAGTGGATGCGGTCGGGTTCGACGGGCATGTTGTGCTTGAGCATCTGGAAGCGCGGCAAGGCGGCGGCCAACTCCGACAGAAGTTCGCCCGTTTGCGCCAGATGCTCCAAAATGAGACCGACCGCCGCCGCGCTGTCGTGCGTCCACTGCACGCGCGGCACGATCACGCCGCCGCTCCCTTCGCCGCCCAACACGCCGCCCACCTCAAGCATCGCCTCGGAAACGAACGCCTGACCGACGGGCGTGCGCACGACCGCCGCGCCGTGCCGCGCGGCGACCCGCTCCACGACTGAACTGGTCGAGATGTTCGTTACCACCGTGCCGGCGTTTCGCCTCAATTCGATCTCCGCCGCGATAGCGAGCGTCGCTTCCTCTGACAGCATCTCCCCGGTTTCGGTAACGATGCCGAGACGTTCACCGTCTGCGTCGTGCGCGAAGCCGACGCAGGCGCGCCCGGCCAGCACCACGGCGCGGAGTTGCGCCATCGTTTGCCTGCCGGGTTCGGGCGCGTGCGGGAACGGCGCGGCGGGGTCGTCGTTGACGGCCAGCACGTCGCAGCCGAGCGTGTCGAGCCAGCGCGGCGAAAGCAGCGAGCAGGAACTGTTGCAACAGTCAACGGCGACCCTTAAACGTCGCGCACGTACCGCCTCTACGTCGAAGGCGCGAGAGAGAATTTCGAGATGATGCGCGATGGCGTCCTGTCGTTCCACCTTGCTGCGGATGCCTTGCCAGTTCGCCTTGGCAAACTCGGCCTGATGGAAGATGTCGAGCAGTTCGTCAGCCTGCGCCGCGTTCAGATAAAGGCCGTCGGCGCGCACGAACTTAAGGGCATTCCACGGCTCTGGATTGTGCCCCGCCGTGATCGAGATGCCGCCCTCGGCCTGCAAGCGTCGGACGGCGAGTTGGAGGCTCGGCGTCGGGCACACGTCCAGATCAACGACCTCGCAACCGGCTGCGAGCAGCCCGGACAGGACAGCCGCCTGCACCATCGGCCCCGACGAGCGCGTGTCGCGGCAGACGAGAATGCGCCCTGAGTCGAGGTACGTGCCGAAGGCCTGCGCGAACGCCACCGCCAATTCCGGCGTGAAGGTTTCTCCCACCACCCCGCGCACTCCGCTGATGCCTATCTTGAGCGAGTTCACACTTCTCTCTTCACATAAAATTCCGGTCTGACTAAACGTTAATTCGCTGCGGGGCAGGGCGTGGCGGGCGGCGGCGCGCATCTGTGTCCCGGCTTGCTCGCCGTCTTCTTAAAACCGTGCCGACTGGTTACACTAGCTTTTACCGTTGTTAATTCCGTAACCTCAAGTATGACACCGTAACTTACGCCGTATGAGCGCGTCCATCAACGAAACTCGCAACTCTGCGGACGCCATACAATCCCATGCCTGCTTGCCCATTCTATCGAGGAACACATGAGAGCCAGAACTTATCTTGCGTTTATTTTGTCCCTGAGTTGTGCCGTGAACGCCGCCGCACAGACCGCGCCCGCGCCGCCCGCCCCGTCGGTCGCGCCCGTACACAACCTGATGCCCGTGCCCGCCTCCGTGCGGTTTAATTCCGGGCGGCTTGCCGTCAGTAAATCGTTCAACGTCGCCGTCAGGGGACAGTCGGACGCGCGCCTTCTGTCCGGGATCAACCGGCTCTTGCGGCGCATCGAAGGCCGCACCGTCATGGAACTGCCGCGCGGGCTGACGACGGATGCAGCCGCCGCAACGCTCTTGGTCGAATCAGGCGGAGCGGGCAAAACCGTGCCTTCGGTCGAAGAAGACGAATCCTACACGCTCGAAGTGTCTGACAGGCAGGCGGTGCTCAAATCCCCGACCACCGTCGGCACGCTGCGCGGCATGGAGACTTTCCTGCAACTACTGGACAGCGACCGCGAAGGTTATTTCATCCCGTCCGTGCAGATTCAGGATCGCCCGCGCTTCCCCTGGCGCGGGCTGCTGATTGATGTCGCGCGCCACTACCAGCCGCTGGAAGTGTTGAAGCGCAACCTCGACGCGATGGCCGCCGTCAAGCTCAACGTCCTGCACTGGCACTTGACCGAAGATCAGGGCTTCCGCATCGAGAGCAAAAAATTCCCGCGCCTGCACACGATGGGTTCCGACGGCCAGTTTTACACGCAGGAAGAGGCGCGCGAGATCATCGCCTACGCGCGCGAGCGCGGCATCCGCGTCGTCCCGGAGTTTGACATGCCCGGTCATGCGACCGCGTGGCTCGTCGGTCACCCCGAACTCGGCAGCGCGCCGGGGCCGTACACGATTGAGCGTGGAGCCGGAATCTTTGAGCCCGCCCTCGACCCGACGCGCGAGGAGGTCTACCAGTTTCTCGACACGTTCCTCGGCGAGATAG
>DASPJG010000125.1:0-2628 GCA_035628755.1 Pyrinomonadaceae bacterium | reverse complement strand
CGCCGTCGCCGTGCTCGTGCTGATTCTCGGCTACATCGCCTATCGCGGCATCGGCGCGATCAGCTTTCAATTTCTGATCGAGACGCCGAAGCCCGTCGGCGAAGGGGGCGGCATCGGCAACGCCATCCTCGGCACTTTGATCCTGCTCGCGATGGCCTGCGTCGTCGGCATGCCCTTCGGCATTGCGACGGGCATTTACCTCGCCGAGTACGGCGCGGGTCGCTTCGCCGCGCTCGTGCGCTTTCTGACCGACACGCTGACGGGCATCCCCTCGATCCTCATCGGCGTCTTCGTCTACACGATCATCGTTCTGCCGATGAAGCAATTTTCGGCGATGGCGGGCGGCCTCGCGCTCGCCCTGATCATGATCCCCATCGTCGCGCGCACGACCGAGGAGATGATCCGGCTGGTGCCCGCGAGCCTGCGCGAGGGCGCGCTCGCGCTCGGCGCGCCGCAGTGGAGAGTGACGACCGGGGTCGTCCTGCCCGCCGCCGCCTCCGGCATCGTGACGGGCGCGATGCTCGCCGTCGCGCGCGTCTCCGGCGAAACCGCGCCGCTCTTGTTCACGGCCTTTGGCAGCCGCTTCTTCAACGTCTATCTCGACCAGCCGATGGCTTCTTTGACCGTGCAGATTTACAATTACGCCATCTCGCCTTACGACGAATGGCACGCGCTGGCGTGGGCGGCGACGCTCATTCTGATGACGCTTATTCTCGTCATCAATATCGCCGTCCGTTTCTTTACGCGGCGGAAGATTTGAAGGGCCGTCAGTCGTCAGTTGCATGTGACGGCCAAGCGAGTGGCTGAAATTTGAATTGGACAACCGGCAACTGACGACGGACAACAGACCATTACTTATGTCAACGACCGCACCATCTTTTATGATCGAGCCGCGCGCGGGCGCGCAACCTGCGGAGCAGGCGGGCGCGCAGGCGAAAGTCAGCGTGCGCGATCTGAACTTTTTCTACGGCGCGACGCAGGCGCTCTTTAACATTTCGCTGGACATCGCGGCGCGGCGCGTGATGGCCTTCATCGGCCCTTCGGGCTGCGGCAAGTCGACTTTTCTGCGCACGCTCAACCGCATGAACGACACCATCCCCGGCACGCGCGCGACGGGCGAAGTCCTCATTGACGGCGAGGACATCTACGCGCCGGGGTTGAACGTCGTGGATTTGCGGCGGCGGGTCGGGATGGTCTTTCAGAAGTCGAACCCGTTTCCCAAGTCCATCTTCGATAACGTCGCCTACGGGTTGCGGATTAACCGGCTGACGACGAGCAAGACGGAGTTGGAAGATCGAGTCCGGCAGGCTCTAGAGGACGCGGCCATCTGGTCGGAGGTCAAGGATCGGCTGAAGGCTTCCGCGCTCGGCCTCTCCGGCGGGCAGCAGCAGCGGCTCTGCATCGCGCGCGCTCTGGCCGTGCGCCCGGAAGTGCTGTTGATGGACGAACCGGCCTCCGCGCTCGACCCCATCGCGACGCAGAAGATCGAAGAGTTGATCGTGGAACTGAAGCGGCAGTACACCATCGTCATCGTCACGCACAACATGCAGCAGGCGGCTCGCGTCTCCGACGTGACCGCCTTCTTCTGGCTCGGCAAGCTCGTCGAGGTCAACGCGACCGAGAAGATGTTTACGAATCCGAACGAGAAGCTGACCGAGGACTACATCACGGGGAGGTTCGGCTGAAAAGCTCTAACAACATGGAACGGCACAGGCATTTCGACCACGATCTGGAAAACTTGCGCAGCCGCGTGCTGCTGCTCGGCGGCAAAACCGAAACCGCGCTGGCGCGCGCCATGTCCGCGCTCATCGAACGCGACACCGTCGCGGCGCGGGAAGTCTTGCGCGACGATGATCAAATCGATCAACTCGAACTGGAAATAGATCGTCTCTGCATTGACGTGTTGGCGTTGCGCCAGCCCGCCGCGCGCGACCTGCGTTTTGTCGTCTCGGTGGCGAAGGTCACGCCCATCCTCGAACGCATCGCCGACCACGCCTGCAACATCGCCCGCGCCGCCATTGACCTCAACGACGAGCCGCAACTCAAGCCCTTCGCCGAACTGCCGCGCATGGCCGCGCAGGCTTCGGCGATGCTCCGCGCCGCGCTCGACGCCTTCACCACGAACGACGCCGCCGGGGCGCGCGCCGTCATCCTCGGCGACGACGAGATCGACGCTCTCTACGAGCACATGTTCCAAACCCTGATAGAGTTGATGACTTCCGACCCGGCGACCACAGGACGCGGCGCGCGCCTCCTGCTCATCGCCAAGCACCTCGAACGCATCGGCGATTACGTCACGGACATCTGCGAACTCACGGTCTACATGGCCGAAGCAGCCTTCATCAAACACAGCAACTAACAAGGGTTTCAAGTTTCAGGTCGCAGGTTTCGCGTTTAAGAACCGGAGAACCCCAGTCCTGAAACCCGCGCCCTGAAACCTGCAACTCATCTTATGGCAAAGCCTATTCTCATCATCGAAGACGACCCGGACATCGCCGAGGGTTTGCGTTACAACCTTGAGCGCGAGGGGCTGGAGGCGATCATCGCGCCGACGGGCGAGCAGGGGCTCACCGCCGCGCTCGACGCACGCCGCGCGCCCGCGCTGATCATCCTCGATTTGATGCTGCC
>DASPJG010000124.1:0-2951 GCA_035628755.1 Pyrinomonadaceae bacterium | reverse complement strand
CAGTTGCCTGCCAATTTCGATGTCCACAATAGTCTCTTCGTGCAGGCTCTAAGGACATCGGAACGTCCTGCGCTGCGGACAACCGACCAGAGCGTGACGGCCATGGGCGCGTGCAAGGTCGAGGGCATGATTCAGGACATTTATGACCGGACGTTTAAGAACCAGAACGTCACATATGATCATCTGAGCGACATCACGAAGACGGAACTCCTTTTGTCCCGACCGGAAAATCAGTGGCTCGCCACGCACTACTTCGGGGAGCAGGCCGCCTTTAAAGGCATGACGCTGGCCGCCGGCATCAGCGAGTTGAAGCGCGCGCTCAACGATTTGTCCAAAGAGAGGTTCATGTCGCGCGGCCTGACGACGCCCGGCACGCCGTCCGGGGCGGAACCCGAGTTTCACCATCAAGCCCGCACCACCATCGTCTGGGATAAAGCGACTCTCCAACAGACCATCGACCTCTACAAAGAGTATGACAACTTCGTCAAAAACAAATCCTACAACCGTCTCGAAACGCTCGATAACAGCGTCAAACTGGCGGCGCGAAACGACCTGAGAAGAAAGCTCGCCGCGCTCATCTCCAGAGCGCCCCGGCGCGCCCTGCCTCAACGCCTGCCCGGCGAATCGGCGCGCAAAGCGAGCCTCCGGGTCGAGATTAAAAGTCTGTTGGACTCGCAGGAATTGTTGTCGTACATGCTGGACGTTTCCCGCAGTCTGGGCATCACGAGTCTGCGCAACATGGTCTCCAATCAAATCGCCTCTTTGCTGAAGGGCATTGATGAAGAGTTCTACGACCGTGGCTTTTATACGATGGAGGCGGACGCGTTTTCGCGTTGGACTTCAGAGGCGGCTTTCCACTCCTACGAGGCGTTCGGCACGGGCAATCCAGACGAACTGGAAGTGTATCTGGCAACGCAACGAGAGGGCATCGCGGAACTGGCGCGCCAGTATGCCGCGCCCGTGCTCGATTTTGCTTCGGCGCAGAACATCGCTCCGCGCAGTTCGGTGAGATGGAAAGAGATTATCGACCAACTCGAAAAATACGATGCCGGGAAACCCGGCAACACCCTGACCGTGCTGGAAAACTTTATCCGCATCGAAATGGATAAGGTCAAACTCGATAACTGTTCGGCCATCATCGCCTCCACTGGCCGCCAGACGCTCGATTATTTCATCCGCGTGCGCAACTCCCTGCGCCAGCCCTTCTACACGCGTTGCAGGCAACTGGAAGAGGTGGCGCGCGTCCGCGCCGAGGAAGCGGCGCGCGAGGCCGAGCGATTAGCCAGAGAGAAGAAGGTCGCCGAGTTTTGTAGCAGTCTCGAAAGCTACACGAAGATTCAGCGCGAGTTCAACCGGACTCTCGCCGGCAGGTTCCCCTTTTCCAAACTGCCGGAGGCCGAGCCTTTTGCGGAGGCCGACCCGGAGAGCATTAAAGCCTTTTTTGAACTGCTGGCGACAAACAAGGACAAGGCCAAGCTTGTTTTGGAACAGTCCAAGACCTTTCTGGAAGAGTCGCCGGATTACAACGTCTCGCCGCAGAGCGCGCTCGATTTTCTCGAACAGATGGAGGCGTTGCGCAGCGTCTTCGATGCCTTCCTCAGCAACAAGCAGGTCTACCCGATCCTCGACTTCAACCTTCGCTTTCGCGTCAACGCATGTAAAGAGACGGGGGCGAACCAGATTATTGACTGGACTTTCGATGTCGGGAAAAAGCGATTTCATTATCGTGACGTAGACCCGGCAGGCATCTGGGGATACGGAGAGCCGCTCAGTTTGTCGCTGCGTTGGGCGAACGACTCGCCGACCGTCCCGGCTGCCAGATTCGAGCCGTTGTCGCACCTGAAACTCGAAGGACAAACCGTGACCCTCGCCTACAACAATAACTGGTCGCTGCTTTATTTCATCTACAAGCATAAGGGCCGGGGCGTTGATTTCTGTGAAGGCGTAGACCTTGAGCCTTACACGCTCAAAATCGAAGTGCCGACGCAGCCCAACGCCGAACTGCCGAATAATCTCCAACAGGCGCAGCCCCAAACCTTACGCACCACCTCCGCCGAGGTTTTCCTGAGCGTCGGCTTGATGGCTGCGGGCAAGAAAGACCCTCTGGTGCTGCCGGAGGCTTTTCCGACCGTCGCCCCGCAACTCCCTTTCGGCTGTACCGTCACTCAGCCGGGTCTAGAGAACAGGAGTAATTAGCATGAGCGCAGGAACAGTCCCCGAACGGATCGACGGGGAACAATTATTGTTGGCTCCTATTCCCGGCGCGCGGCCTGAAGGCGAATATCTGCGCTATGAAGGGACTTACGACCGCGTCCGCGAAGCGCGCCGCGAGGATGATCCGACGCTGACGCAGGGCATCTACAAGACGGAGTTGAAGAAGGCCGACTGGCGAGAGGTGGAACGCATCTGCACGGAGGCGTTGATACACCGCTCGAAGGATATTCAGTTGGCCGCGTGGCTGACGGAAGCGTGGCTGCGGCTGCGTGGGTTTGCCGGGTGCGGCGACGGGCTGCGGCTCTTGATCGAACTCATCGAGCAATACTGGCCGATCCTGCACCCGCAATTGAATCAGGGCGACGTGGAAAACCGCGCCAGCACGTTTGTCTGGATCAACGAAAAGCTCTCCATGCAGCTAAGGCTGGTTCCCCTGACAGCCCCGCAATCCGGCGACCTCACCCCTTATTCTTTTGCCGACTGGAAAATGGCCTGCCATCTGGAACAGTTGGCCGAGCGGAATCCGAACGCGTCGCCCGCCCCGGACACCGGCGGTCAGGTCAACCTCGCGCGCTTTCAGGCGAGCGCGATGCTCACGAGCACACAATCTTATCTGAAGCTGTTCGCCGATTTGAACGCCGCCGCCGAGGCTTGTCAGGCTCTGGACAATTTGCTCGAAGAAAAAATGGGTCAAGAGTCTCCCGGCTTGCAGCGTTTCAGCGACACGCTCGCCGATA
>DASPJG010000123.1:0-3639 GCA_035628755.1 Pyrinomonadaceae bacterium | reverse complement strand
CCGCCTCCGCCTTGATGCTCTCGGTCTCGGCGATGCGCCACGGCCCGTCCATCTCCATCTGCGAGAAGCCGATCACTTTCTTGCCGCCGCTCTGCCCGCCGCCGCCACCGCTGCCGCCACCGCTGCTGCTCTCCTTGCGGCAACCGCCCAGCACGAGCGCGGCCATTAACAACACCGCCACCAAAACCGTCACAGACTTTCGATCACCGGCTGTTGATTTCATTTTTCACCTCAAAAATTTTTCAATTATTAACGCGTTGCACGGCGCGCACGAGACGGCGCGATCCTCATCCATTCGAATTTGGCGGACGCTCCCGCCACGCCGCCTGACGTGAGCGCGACGCGCACGCCCCTGTCCCACGGCGGCAAATATTCGCCGTCCATCTCGCCGCCCACGTTCCGCCAGCGGTTGCCGTCCTCGCTCACCGCGAAACGATACCTGCGCCCGTCGTCAGCCGTCATACGCAAATAGACGAGCGGCGTTTTAACGGCATCGGCCATCGTCGAGACGACCTTCTGCTCGTTCTTCTCGCGCCGCCACAGGACTACGTTCCCGCGCCCGTCGGTCGCCGCGCCGAGCGCGTTCTCGCCGTCGCCGTAGGCCGCGAGTCCGGCGACCGCGCCCTGCTTCATCCCGCGCGTGTCTATGAGCACCGTCGCGTCGTAGTCGCCGACGGTCGTGATGCGCGCGACGACCGCGCCGAGGGGGTTCGCCGCCTGCGCGGCGGTCGGAGAGAGGACGAGACGACCGCCGCGCCCGCGTTCCGTGCGCATGAGCGGTTCGTTCGCCTGCGGCCATTGCCAGCCGGGTTGGAGCCGGAGCGCGGTGAAGTCGTCGAAGAAGAAGTGTTCGGCATTGCGCTCGTTGAAGCCGTGCGGCGAGGCGGCGCGCGCCGAAGGGCCGCGACCCTGATTGATCGTCGGCCAGCCGTCCGCGCCCCAGCGCACCTCGTCGAGCAATGCCTGACGCCCGACGTAGACGAAATCCTTCGCGTCCATCGCGTGGTACATCAGGTAGTCGCGCCCGCGCGCGTCGCTGACAATCGTGCCGTGGCCGGGGCACTTCCAGGTGTCGTTGCCGCGCATGATCGGGTTGGCCGGGTTCTTCTCCCAGGGCCCCAGAAGTTTCCGCGCGCGCGCGACGCCGATCATGTAGTTGCACTCACGCGCGCAGCAGAAGTTGCCCGAATAGAACATGTAGAACCACCCGCCGCGCCGCACGACCGCCGGGCCTTCGACCAGATCGCCGTAAGGCAGCGACGCGTGTTTCTCCCACGGCTGATCGTTGCGAATCAACTCCTGCCGCTCGCCGACGAGGCGTGTGCCGTCGGGCGAGAGCGGCTGCGCCCAGATGGGCGTCGGCACGCTGCGGCTGTTGCCGTCCTCTTTCCACAGAAGGTAACGCTGCCCGTTCTCGTCGCGGAGGGGGAAGCCGTCAATCGAGCCGACTTCCTGACAGATGAGCGGGCCGTGATCCGTGTACGGCCCTTGCGGCCTGCGCGCCGTGGCGACGGCGACGCAGAGCGGGCCGTCCTTCTTCTTCGCCGTGTAGTAGATATAGAAGCGACCGCGATCTTCGGAAATTTCCGGCGCCCAGTAGTTGCCGACCGACCAAGCGGGACGCTTCTGAAAGACCGACCCGACGACGCGCCAGTTGACGAGATCGCGCGAGTGCATGATGGGAAACTCCGGCGCCCACTCGGAAGACGTGGCCGTCGCCCAGTAGTCCTGCCCGACGCGAATCACGGACGGGTCGGGATAGTCGCCCGCGAGCGCGGGGTTCGTGTAGACGGCGCGCGTCTGTCCCACCGCGCTCACCACGCACGCGCCGGCTAAAGCGACCACGAAGGCCACACGGCGCAGCACGTCCCTCACGGCTCGCGCCTGCGACGAAGGTTTGAGTTCTGTTTTTTGCATCTTTGGATTGCCCCTCATTCCAAACGAAAATGGTCTTCGGATCGAATTAACCGTCCGGGATTCAACGCGCCGCGTTCGCAGCACGCTCTAACGATCTCCCATGCGCGTCGCGCCCTCGCGCGTGTTCGCGCCCGCATCCATCCTGCCGCTTTCGTCGAAGCGCGCGGGCGCGCGTCCGGTCGAGGTGCGGGTCACGAGGCGGGTCGCAATGTGGATGTCCATGCCCTGCTGCTCCGAGTGCTCGATGCTGGCGATGAGTGCGTCCACGGCGCGGCGTCCGAGTTCTTCGCGCGGCAAACAGATGGTCGTCAGCGGCGGCGCGGCAAGCGACGCAAACGCGATGTCGTCAAAGCCGACGACCGACACGTCGCGCGGCACTTCGACGCCGCACTCGCGAAACTCCTGCATCACTCCGAGCGCCATCATGTCGTTGGCGGCGACGACGGCGGTCGGCATCTGCTCGCCGCGTTCCATCAACGAGCGCGCCGCGCGTCGCCCGCCGTCGAGTTTGAAATCGCCGTCATAAACTTGCGGCGAGGCTTCGGGCAGGTGGCGCGCGAGCGATGCGCGGAAAGCATCGAGCCGCTTCAAGGCCGAGCGCAGGTGGCGCGGCCCGCCGACGAAAGCGATCTCGCGATGCCCCAGCGCGACGAGGTGCGTGATGGCCTCTTCGATCCCCGCGTCGTAGTCCACCACGATGTTGTTCATGCACTGCCCCGCGCTTCCCAGATCGAGGAAGACGACGCAGACGCGCCGCCGCGCCAGTTCGCCGACGAGCGCGGTGTCGAGTTCGGAAGTCATCAGCGCGACCCCCGCCACCTTGCGCTCGATGAGACGCTGCACGTAGCTCGACGTGCGCTCGGCCTCATAGTTCGTGTTCGACAAAATCAGGTCGTAGCCGCGCTCGAAGGCCGCAGTCTCAATGCTCTTGACGAGTTCCGGGAAGAACGGGTTCGAGATGTCCGAGATGATCAGGCCGAGCGTGTTGCTGCGCCCGGAGGCGAGGCTGCGTGCGTGCGCGTTCGGGTAATAGCCGCACCGCTCGATGGCGCGCAGCACCCGCTCGCGTGTCTCATCGGTCACTCGCCTCGTTTTGTTGATGACGTGCGAGACGGTCGCCGTCGAAACGCCCGCCTCCCGCGCCACGTCTTTAATACGCATTGTTACGCATTGTTCGGAGAAATGAGGGCGGAGCGAGAGAGATGGATCGGGACGCGCTCAAGCTCTTGAGCGCGTCCTTTCATCCCTCATCCCGCGCCCTCGTCCATTAGCTCCTTCGCCCCTTCGCCCGGTTCGGACACGTAGATGTCGGGTGCGTGGCCGGTCGCGCTGCTGTATTCGCGCGTAATGGTCTCGCGGAAATTTTCGAGCCGGTCGCGGCGGACGAGGTTGACGGTGCAGCCGCCGAAGCCGCCGCCCGTCATGCGCGCGCCGAGCGTTGCGCCCGCCAGCGAGGTGGCTATTCGGACGAGCACGTCGAGTTCGCGGCAACTCACTTCGTAATCGCTCCTGAGCGATTCGTGGCTCGCGAGCATCAGTCTCCCCATCTCTTCCAGCCGCCCGTCCCTGAGCGCGTCGGCGGCGGCGAGCGTGCGCGCGTTCTCCGTGACGACGTGGCGGCAGCGTCGCCCGACCACTTCGGGTAGCGCGTGGCCGTAGCGTTGTAAATCCGCTTCGCTCACGTCGCGCAACGCGCGAATGCCCTCCAGCCCCGCGCTCCGC